>CALMVN010000174.1 GCA_937873225.1 uncultured Acetobacteraceae bacterium | reverse complement strand
ATCGCCGGGCACGGCGTCGGCCGGGGCACCGGTGGCCGGATCCGATACGGCCGGGTCGGCGGGCGGAACCGGACGCGGGCGCACCACCAGCCGGTCCGGCAGCCGCATGTCGATCGCTTCCAGCGGGCGCAGGAGCAGCGACTGGCTGCGCTGCAGCTGCGACAGGCGGTGCAGCGCCGCCGGCTCCTCGCCTTCGGGCAGCAGCACGTCGCAGCCGTTGCGCAGCGTCAGGTTCCAGCGCCGCTGTCCGACGCGCACCGCGGCCACCACGTGCGCGCGCACGTCCGGCTCGGCCGCGAGCGCCGCGATCAGCGCTTCCGCCGCCGCCGGCGCGCCGGCGCCGACCACCAGCGGCAGCTGCGCGAAGGCATCGGCGTCCTTGCCGTTCATGCCCTGGTCGGCGACCAGGGCGCCGCTGCGGTCGATCAGCACGAAGCGGCCCTGGTTCTGCCACACCGCGAACGGGCGGCGCTCGGTGAGCTGCACCACGATCGTGCCGGGCAGGCGGCGCTCCACCGTGGCGTGCTCGACAAAGGTGAGGCGGTCGATGCGCCGGCGCGCCGCTTCCACCGAGAAGCCCAGCATGTCGTCGCCCACCTTCACGCCCAGCGCCTGCTGCAGCGCGGCCTCCGGCGTCATGTCCCGCCCGGTGACGGTGATGGTGGCGACGCGCATCGCCACCTTGCGGCCGAGCTCGGCGCGCAAGGGGGCGAAGGCGGCCTCGTCGCGCATCAGGCGGGCCAGGTGCAGCGCCCCGCCGACGCCGGCGACCACCACCATCGACCACAGCACCGGACGGAGCAGCCGGCGCTGCCGCCTGGCGAAGATGCCGACCCGGGACGGACGGTCGATCAGCCCGCCCGCCGCGGTGGGATGCCTCACGCGCGACATGCGGCGTTCTCCACCATCCAGGCGCACAAGGCGGGAAAGGCGATGCCGCGATGCGCGGCCTGTTCCGGCAGCAGGGAGGTCGGCGTCAGGCCGGGCTGGGTGTTGACCTCGAGCAGCACCAGCCGGCCCGGCGCGTCGGCGCCGTGCGCGGTGTCGTCGTAGCGGAAGTCGGTGCGCGTGGCACCGCGGCAGCCGAGCACCCGGTGCGCCGCCAGGGCGATCCGCATGGCATCCGCGAACGCATCGGGGTGGATCGCGGCCGGCAGCACGTGGCGGGAGCCGCCGGCTGCGTACTTGGCGTCGTAGTCGTAGAAGTCGTGCGAGGCGACGTCCGGATTGGGCGTGATGTCGGTCACCGTCAGGGCGCCGACGTCGCCGTCGTTGCAGCCCATGACGCCCACGGTGATCTCGCGTCCGGGGACGAACTCCTCGACCAGCGCCAGCGGGCCGTAGCGCCAGGCCGAGACGATCTCGTGCCGGCGGTTGGAGCCGGCGCGCACGATGTCGACGCCGACCGACGAGCCCTCGTTCACCGGCTTGATCACGTAGGGTAGCGGCAGCGGGTCGGCGGCGGCGAAGCGCTCGATCTCGACCACGCGCCCTTCCGCCACCGGCAGCCCGGCCGAGCTGAACATCGCCCGCGCCGCCGCCTTGTCCATGGCCAGCGACGAGGCGCGTATGCCGGAATGGGTGTAGGGGATGCCCATCCAGTCCAGCACGCCCTGGATCGCGCCGTCCTCGCCGTAGCGGCCGTGCAGGGCGTTGAACACCACGCCGGGACGGTCGGCGGACAGGTCGGCCACCAGCGCGGACAGGTCCGCGCCGGCATCGATCGCGCGCACCGCGTAGCCGGCCTCGCGCAGCGCCGACAGCACGCCGCGGCCGGAGCTGAGGCTGACCTCCCGCTCGGACGAGATGCCGCCCATCAGCACCGCGACGCTAGGGCGGCCGCTCATGCGGCCGCCCCAGCGTTCGCGGGAATGCCGATCCGCTTGATCTCCCAGGCGAGCTGGATGCCCGAGCCGTCGGCGACGCGGCGGCGGACCTCCTCGCCCAGCGCCTCGATGTCGGCGGCGGAAGCGTTGCCGGTGTTGAGCAGGAAGTTGCAGTGCTTCTCGCTGACCTGGGCGCCGCCGAGGCGGAGCCCGCGGCAGCCGGCCTCGTCGATCAGCTGCCAGGCCTTGGACGCGGTCTGCGACGGGTCGGGGTTGCGGAAGGTCGAGCCGCCGGTGCGGGCGCGTGTCGGCTGCGAGGCTTCCCGCGCGGCACGGATGGCGGCGATGCGGGCGCGCGGGACCGCCGGGTCGGCCGGCTCGCCGCGCAGGCGGACGCGCACCACCACCGCGCCCTCCGGCAGGCTGGAGCGGCGGTAGCCGAAGCCCAGCGCCTCGACGGCCAAGCGGAGGAACTGGCCTTCGCGGTTCACGATCTCGGCCCAGTCCAGCACGTCGGTGATCTCCGCGCCGTACGCGCCGGCGTTCATCGCCACGGCGCCGCCGATCGAGCCCGGGATGCCGGCCAGGAACTCCAGCCCGCGCAGGCCGGCGCCGGCGGCGTGCTCGGCCACCGTCATGTCGAGGCAGGCGCCGCCGCACACGATCCCGTCCGGCTCGACCGCGACCTCGCCGAAGCCGCGGGCGAGCCGGATCACCACGCCGGGCAGGCCGCCGTCGCGGATGATCAGGTTGGACGCCTTGCCGATCGTGGTGACCGGCAGCTCGGGCGGCAGGGCGGCCAGGAACGCGGACAGGTCCTCGGCGTCGGCCGGGCGCAGCAGCAGCTCGGCGGCGCCGCCGACGCCGAACCAGGTCTGCGCGCCGAGCGGCGCCGCCTGCTCCAGACGGCCGCGCACCGGCGGCGTCAGCCGGCCGAGGCCGGTGGATACGTCTTGCCGATCCGGGGGCATGGTGTGAACGACGTTCACGCCGCGTGGCCGCCCCGGCTCTTCTGCAGGGACATCAGCTGCCCAGGCAGCGCCTGCGCCCAGGCGGTGATGTTGCCAGCACCCAGGCAGATCACGAAGTCGCCCGGTCGGGCGATCGCATGCACCATCTCGGCCAGGTGCTCGGGGCCGGGGAGCGGCACCACCGAGCGGTGGCCGGAGGCGCGCAGGCCGTCCACCAGGCTGTCGCGGTCGATGCCCTCGATCGGCGCCTCGCCGGCGGCATACACGTCGGCGATGATCACGGTGCCGGCGTCGTTCATGCAGGTGCAGAACTCGGCGAACAGCGTCTGCAGGCGTGAATAGCGGTGCGGCTGCACGATCGCCACCACGTCGCGGGCGCCGGCCTGGCGGGCGGCCTTGAGCACGGCGGCGATCTCCACCGGGTGGTGGCCGTAATCGTCCACCACGGTGATGCCGCCGGCCTCGCCGGTGCGGGTGAAGCGGCGCTTGACGCCGCGGAAGTCGGCAAAGGCGGAGCGGATGGTGCTCTCGTCGATCTCCATCTCGATCGCCACGGCGACCGCGGCGAGCGCGTTCTGCACGTTGTGGCTGCCCAGCATCGGCAGGCGGAACGGGCCCAGCTTGCGGGTGCGGTTCCTGGTGCGATCGGTGACGATCACCTCGAAGGTGGCGCCGCGCTTGTCTGCGACCATGCGCTCGGCGCGCACGTCGGCCTGCGGGCTGAAGCCATAGGTGATGACGCGGTGGTCGGACAGGCGCGGGATCATGCCCTGCACGTTGGGATGGTCCAGGCAAAGCACGGCGAAGCCGTAGAACGGGATGTTGCCGACGAACTGGTCGTAGGCCTGCATCATCGCCTCGGGCGTGCCCCAATGGTCGAGGTGCTCGGGGTCCATGTTGGTGACCACCGCGATCACCGCGGGCAGGCGCAGGAACGAGCCGTCGCTCTCGTCCGCCTCCACCACCATCCAGTCGCCTTCGCCCATGCGGGTGTTGGTGCCGTAGGCCTCGATGATGCCGCCGTTGATCACGGTTGGGTCGAGCTTGGCCGCTTCCAGCACGGCGGCGACCAGGGAGGTGGTGGTGGTCTTGCCGTGGGTGCCGCCGATGGCGATCGACCAGCGCAGGCGCATCAGCTCGGCCAGCATCTCGGCGCGTCGCACCACCGGGATCAGCCGGGTCCGCGCGGCGACCACTTCCGGGTTGTCGCGCTTCACCGCGGTGGAGGTGACCACCACGCGGGCGTCGCCGAGGTTGGCGGCGTCGTGGCCGACCATGACCTTGATGCCGGCCTCGCGCAGGCGCTGCACGTTGGCGCTCTCGGCGATGTCGCTGCCCTGCACCACGTAGCCCAGCGTGTGCAGCACCTGGGCGATGCCCGACATGCCGATGCCGCCGATGCCGACGAAGTGGATGGTGCCGATCGATAAGGGCAGGGCTCTCATGCTGGCATCTCCCGATTCGCGGAACCGGGGATGGAGCCTGCGGAGGCGGGATGCAAGCGGGAATCTCTCGAAATCGTGAGCAGCTTCTCCACCAGGTCGGCCAGGGTGACGGCGGCGTCCCGCCTGCCGAGATTCGCCGCGGCGTCGGCCGCGTTGCGAAGCCGCGCTGGGTCGGTCAGCAGGGCCGCCAGCAGCGTGCCGAGCGTGTCCGCGGACAGCGCGTTCTGGCGCAGCATCCAGCCGCCGCCGGCCTCGACCAGCGCGGCGGCGTTGGCGCCCTGCTCGTCGGACGCGGCGATCGGCAGCGGCACCAGGACCGATGGGCGGCCCACCACCTCGGCGACGGAGGAGCCGCCGGCGCGTCCGACCACCAGGTGCGCCGCCTGCAGGCGGGAGGCGATGCGGTCCAGGAAGGGGGCCACCTCGGCCTCGATGCCGGCGGCGGCGTAGGCGGCGCGCACCCGGTCCACGTCCTCGGGCCTGGCCTGCTGCGTCACCGACAGCCTGCCGCGCAGGTCGGGAGGAAGGGCGGCCAGGGTCTGCGGCACCACGTCGGCGAACACCCGGGCGCCGAGCGAGCCGCCCCAGACCAGCAGGCGGAGCGGTCCGGCCGCGTCCGGGTAGGGGCTGTGCGACGCGTCGGCGATGTCGGCGCGCACCGGCATGCCGGTCAGCACCGCGTCCGCGCCGGCGGGCAGGCGGGCGACGCGGTTGAAGCTGGTGGCGACGGCGTCGGCGAAGCGGGCGAGCAGGGCGTTGGCCTGGCCGAGCACGGCGTTGCCCTCGTGCAGGACGATCCGGGGCCGGTCGCGGCCGAGCAGCCGCGCGCCCAGCAGCGGCGGCACGGACGGGTAGCCGCCGAACCCCACCACCGCGGCGGGCCGCAGGCGACGAAGGATGCGCCGCGCCTCCAGCGTGCCGCGCGCCAGCGACAGCGCGCCGCCGAGCTTGCCGCCCAGCCCGTGCCCGGCGATGCCGCTGCCGGGCAGCACGTGCTGCTCGACGCCGGCGAACACCCCGGCGCCGCGTCGTCCGGCCCGGCTGTCGGTCATCAGCACCAGGGCGTGGCCGCGCGCGGGCCCCTCGGGCGGCAGCCCCACGGCCGGAAAGAAGT
>CALMVN010000173.1 GCA_937873225.1 uncultured Acetobacteraceae bacterium | reverse complement strand
GCCAAGCAGGATCGAGGCCGGCTCGTCGTCCGGATGCAGGTCGAGGAAGAGGCGCAGGCGACGCACCGCCTCGGTGAAGTTGCCGCTCTGGAACGCGATGTCGGCATAGGCGCGGGTCGTCTCCACCGTCCGCCCGTTGCGGGCGACGTCGTCGCGCACCAGCCGGTCCGCCTGGTCGGGCGATCCCGACATCGCGGTCAGCACGGCGTACTGCGTCGCGTGCCACCGGCTGTGCGGCCATTGGCGCCGCAGCCAGCGGCAGATCAGCCGCGCCCGGTCGAGCTGGTCGTCGGCGCGGTAGGGCTCGATCAGCGCGTGGATGGCCTCCAGGCTGTTGTCGCGCCGCCTGGCCTGGAGGGCGAGGCGGCGTGCCGCAGGCAGGTCGTTCATCCTCAGCGCTGCCTCGAAGCCCCGGCGCAGGAAGCGGGGCTGCGACGGGTCGATCCGGTCCCTGCGCTAGCACAGCGCCAGGACCTCGCCCCACCGCGCGAGGCGTTCGTTCAGGTCGGCGGCCAGCCACAGGAAGGACAGCTCGTCGGGTCGCTGCCGCAGCGCCGGCTGCAGCGCCACCAGGCCGGCGGCCTGGTCGTCGCCATCGAGCAGCACCGAGGCCACCTCGAACGCGGCCGCCGGATCGTCCGGGGTCGCCGTTCCGAGGGTGCGCAGGAGCGGAACCGCGGCGGAGGGATCGCGCATCCGCACGGCCTGGGCGTGCATCACCGTGAAGCGCGCCTCGTTCACGATCTGCGGCTGGAGCCGCTTGAGCAGCAGCAGCGTGTCCTCGGCGCGGTCCGGGCGGTTGATCCTGATGGCCGACATGGCCGCGTGCAGCAGGGCGTGCGCCAGCTTTTCCGGCGCCGGACGGCACGACGCCGCCAGCGCCGTCTTCTGCCAGGCTTCGAGTGCCTGCTCCCATCGGCCCATGCGCTCGAGCACGCCGGCGATCCCGGCATCGGGCTCGACCGCGTCCGGATCGACCATGGCGGCGGTGCGGAACGCCGCGATCGCGGCGTCGTGCTGTCCGAGCTCGTTGAGCATGTTGCCCAGCTGCAGCCAGGCGTTGATCAGGCCGGGCTGGCGGCGGGTCACCTCCTGCCACAGCGCGTGCGCCGCGGCCCAGTCCTGGCGCTGCTGCGCCGTGCTGGCCTGGACGACCAGCCGGTCGACGTTGTCGTTCCCGTCGCGCCGGTCGAGGTGACGCGCCATGGGCAGCCGGTCAATCCAGCTCAAGGCACAGCCTGTGCTGACGCAGCAGCCGGAAGATGCGCCCGGTCTGCTCGGCCGGGCACAGGAGGTGGTTGGTGGCGTCCGAGCTGTAGTGCAGCCGGAAGGTCTGCCGCAGCGACGTCGGGGTGATCGAGAACACGAGATAGCGCTCGGCCTCGACCATCCGCTGGATCGGTCCCACCTCGGCCCCTGGCAGCACCTCGAGGATGATCATCGGCCGGTGGCGGTTGATCACGGCGGCAGCGCCCTGGATTACCGCGTATTCGTGGGTCTCGACGTCGATCTTCATCAGCCTGACCGGGAGCTCGCCCAGGTGCCGCTCCGCCCAGGCGTCCAGGGTGACGGTTTCGACCTCGCTGTCGAGGAACCTGCCTCCGTCGACGCTCCGGGCGTGCGACACCTCCAGCGACGAGCTCGTGGCGAGGAAGCCCTGGTCGTTCACCGTCTCGAAGAACCGCGCGCTGCCGATGCAGTTCGACAGGGCGCAGGCGTGGACGTGGACGTGCGGCGAGATCGACGGGTTCAGCGACAGGTTGTCATCCAGGATCCGCCTGACGTGATCGAGCGGCTCGAATGCGAACACCTCGGCCAGCGGGTTGGCGGCGGCGGCGAGCAGGGAGAATATCCCGGTGTTGGCGCCGATATCGAGCACGGCGCCCTTCGCGCCCTGGCACAGGCTGACGATGAGGCCCGGGGTCGGCGCCTCGTAGGCCGCAAGGCCATGCTCCCAGACCTGCCCGGCGATGAAGTCGAGGTCGTCGCGGTTCATGAACGTGAACGAGATGTCGTTGGTCGGACACGGGTAGACGACCTCGAACAGCTCGTTGCGCAGCTTGCGTGCCATGTCCTGCCTCGTGCGGAGAAGGAGATCCGGATCCTCCCGAAACGAAAGAAGGGTTGGTCCGGAATCCGTGGCGACCGGCAGCGCATGGCGGATGCTAGGGTAGCTGGCGGTGCCGCGACGAAGGATACGGGTGCCAAGTCAGCCTCGACAAGGCGGCGCGGACGCTGTCGCTCCAGCTCGGATAGGCGCGCGCAGCTGTCTGCGTGCACTGCCTTTGCCGCGACGGCGGGTTGCCGACGAACTCGGTGATCGCCCGCATCCAGCCGGTTCCATCCAGCGGGTCCAGGTAGACTGGGCCGTCGCCGCCGACCTCCCGAAACACCGGGATGTCGGAGCAGATCGCCGGTACGCCCAGGGACAGCGCCTCGGCAAGAGGCAGGCCGTAGCCCTCGCCGAAGGACGGGAACAGCAGCGCCCGTGCGCCCTTCAGCAGGCGCGCCACCTCCTGGTCCGGCAAGGCGTTGTGCTCGGTGACGACGCCCTGCAGGGACGGGCAGCGGCCGAGGAGGTCCAGCACCTGCTCATTCTTCCAACCGCGCTTGCCGATCAGCACCAGGTGCGGCGCCCGCTCGCCTTGCTCCTGCACCAGCCTGCGCCAGACCGTGAGCAGAAGCAGGTGGTTCTTGCGCCCCTCGATGGTGCCGAGGCAGACGAAATAGGGATGGGGCGCGGCGGCGGGATCGCGCGTGTCGGGGAGCGGCTGCGGCAGCGCGCGCAGGTGCACCCCATGCGGCACCGGCCAGACCGGCACGTGCGCGCGTCCGGCGCGCAGGAGGTGGGGCAGCAGCGACTGCCGCACCGCTTCGGACGGCACCAGCACCGCGTCCGCGAGCCGGGACACAGTGTCGATCCGGGCAGCGTGCTTGGCGGCCTCCTGTTCCCGGCAGTATTCGGGGAACTGGAGCGGGATCAGGTCGTGCACCATGGGCACGAAGACGGCGCGGCGGCGGGCGATGGTGTCGGCCACCACCGCGGGGCGCGTCAGGTGGTGGTGGGACAGCAGAAGGTAGATCGCGTCGCGCGACCCGGGCTGGATCATCCCGCGATCGGCGCGCGGCAGCATCAGCCCGTGCAGCAGGCGGCGGCCGAGGCGGGCGGCGGTGCCTTCGTCTGCGGCCCCCCTGTCCCAGCGTGCGGCGAGGGCATCCACGAAGCGGACGGTGGCCGCATGCGGCAGGGTGCCGAACCGGCCGAGCGGGTGCAGGGCCACGAACTCGGTGCGCTGGGGGGCGTGCGCCAACAGGTACTCGGCGTAGGCGAGCTCGACCCGGTCGATGCCGGTCGGCACCGCGGCACCGGCCCGGGACAGCAGCCGCGACAGGTCCAGGGTCAGGAAGGGCGGCAGGCCGTCGCGGCCGCCGATGGCGTTCACGCGCGGGAGCCGGCGCGACCGGGTCGTGTTCCGAGGGCAGAGGCTGCGGAAAAGGCAACGCGCTCCCCCGGCGTCTTCTGCCTGCCGGCGAGGGCGGCGCGGGAGGCGGCGGCGAAATCGAGCGGGCAATGCGCTTCCAGCCGCGCGACCGCGCCCGCCACCAGCTTGTCGAGCGCCGGGCCGGAGAAGAAGCCGCCTGCGACCAGGCAGCGCTCGATCAGGACCCGGCGGTAGGCGGCGAAGGTGGCCTCGTCCGGACGGCCGGGGCTGGACCAGAACGCGTCCAGGGTGCCTCCGGAGGTGATGTCGCGTATGTCGTACACCGCCTGTCCCAGGGTGATGACCGGCACCCCGCAGGCCAGCGCCAGCGTCCCGGTGGTGCTGTTGATGGTGACGAGCCCCCGGGCCGGCCGCACCAGCAGGGCGATGTCGCCGGTTTCCAGGTAGCGTACGCGCTCCGCGACGCCGTGCGCGGCGGCCTGCATCGCCGCCTCGGCGCGCCAGTCGCGCACCCCGTTGTCGAGCGGATGCTCCTTGATCACCAGGAGGAGGTCGGGCGGCGCGTTGGCGGCGAACGAGGCGATCACGTGCCGGATCGCCTCGGCCATGCCGCTGAAGGGTGAGTGCAGACGCACCTGCGCGTCGGCGTCGAGCTGCAGCGGGAACAGCATGTAGGGGGCACCGGAGGCGGACAGGGCGGCCAGCGTTTCACCGGTGCGCCGCCCGGCCGCCTTGCGGCGCGACAGCTTGCGCAGCCAGCCGATCCCCTCGGTCAGCGGATGCCAGGGGCGGTAGTTGTCCCAATGCCGGTAGCGCCAGCGGGTCAGCAGGTCGGCGGCGTTGTAGGCGACGCCCTGCAGCGCCCGGGTCCGGAACGAGGACGGCACCGGCGGGTTCTCCCCGGCCGGCGGCAGGCGGGCGGCTTCCGTGCGGTAGTAGCCCGGGTCGCGCGGCAGGGTGGAATGCCCGTTCACGCCGCCGAGCTCCAGCGTCACCCAGTCGGGCCGCAGGTAGCCTTCCTCGAACACGTGCACGGGGATGTGCATCCGGGCGCACACGGCGGTGGCGGCCCGGTGCAGCGGCCGGCAGTCGCCGAACAGCAGCACGTCGGTGATCCGGTGATCGAGCAGGATCGCGGCCAGCGCGTCCGGCCAGTCGGCGATCCGCCCGGTGAAGTCGATCCCGCCGGGCAGGCCCCAGAACAGCCGGTCGCCGCCGTTGAAGTTGACCTTGAACACCCCGTAGCCGTCCCGTCGCAGCGCCTGGCCGACGCGACGGAAGAAGGGTCCCATCAGACCCTGCAGCAGCAGGACGTTCCGCGCGGCCGGACGTGCCGGGCGCTGGCGAACCGGGATCAGGTCCAGGCCCAGGGTGTCAGGCATCGGCCACTCCTTCGATCGTCCCGCCATCCCCCGAGCCGGACCCGGCCGCGTGCAGGCGGCGGCGTGCCCGGCCCTGCAGGCGGCGCAGGCGCATCAACAGCGTCGGCCGCCACAACGACGCGTCGGCAAGCCGGTCGATCAGCACCTCCGGCCCGCAGGGGAGCCGGGTGCGGGGGTCGACATAGCGCGGGTAGAGAAGCAGCGTCCCGGCCGCAAGTTCCTCGACACAAATTGATCGATTCCGTCTCGAAAAGCGGGACCGGTCGATCGTCAGGCCCCAGCCGGCATAGAACGGCTGCCCGTAGGTGGCCACGACGCGGCCGCGCAGCAGCGCCTCGAAGCCGGCGAGCGAGGTCAGGGTGTGCACCTCGTCCACCGCGTTGATCAGCGGCGCCATCGCACCGCCGCGGCAGATCCGGTCGGCGAAACGCAGCGCGACGGCATCCGGTATCGCGCCGGGGCGGTGGCCGGCATCGACGTCGGGGTGCGGGCGATACGCGATGAAGGCGTCCGGCCTCGCCGCCCGCACCTCCTGCAGCAAGCGGAGGTTGTCCTGGATCGGGCCGCCGCCGAGACGGACCGACAGGTCGCCCCCGACCTGGCCCGGCACCAGCACCACACGGCGTCCGGCGGGGGCGGCGAGCACCGGCGCCTGGCCGCCGGCGGCATACTTGGAGATGCCGGACTGCACCAGCCGGTCGATCAGCAGGCGGGCGCGTCGGCGGAGCGCGTCGTCGAACGGATGTGTCTGCAGCAGGGTCTCGAGGTCGCTCGGGCCGGACGGATCGAAGTAGATGCCGCTGCCGTCCACGATCACCGAGGCCGGCGGCAGCAGGTCGCTGCCGAGGCCGAGCGAGCGGATGAAGCCGTCCTCGACCCGGTGCACCGGCACCCCGGATGCCGCGGCCCGCTCCGCAAGGCCGGCCGGCATGCGCGTCGACCACGCGGCGATCGCGCCGGGCGTTCCGTTCGCACCGCGTGCCGCGCGCACCGCGGCGGCCGCGTGCCTGCGGAACGGCGGGGCGACCCGGACATCGGCGGTGGCGAACAGCTCGGCGATGCGTCGGCGCTTCCACAGCGACATGCCGGCGCAGACCGCGATGCCGCGGTTGGCCAGCATCACCCGGCGCCAGTCGGCGAGCAGGGCGATCGCCGCTCCGGCGGTCATCGGCGCGCCGGAGAACGGGTCGTCGTAGCGGGTGCCGGACAGGAGCAGCGCCAGCGCGCGGGCCGGATCCTCGGATGTGGCGGTGCCGCCCGGGTCGTGACGCCAGGCCGGCAAGCCGCGCAACAGGCCGAGCGCCGGGAGGACGCTGATTTCGGCGGTCCGCAGCCCCGCGGCGCGGTCGAGCAGGGCGTGCGGGTCGGTATCGCCGGTGACGATCTGGCCACCGCATCGACGCACCTCCTGCGCCAGCCGGCGGAAGCGGGACGGTCGGGTCCGGTCCGGCAGCACCAGCGCCAGACGGGCCGCATCGCCCTCGCGCAGGGCGGCATGCCACAGCACGGCTGCCGCGACCGGATCAACGGGCGCGCAGACCAGGGTGAGCCCGTTGCCGGTCGGCAGCGCGTCGGGATCGGCTGTCCAGAACCGCCCGCCGACGCAGTTGTCGCGCAGGGCCAGGCAGGCGGGGTGACGGGGCGCATCGGCGCCTGCGGGATGCGGGACGATCCGGTCCCAGGCGGACAGGACCTGGCCGAGTGCCGGAACGCGACCGTGGAACGGCGGCGGCTGCAGCAGCAGGGGCGCGAGGCGGGGCGTCCGGGTCAAGGTCGTCGCGCTTCCTTGTCGATCAATGGGTGGGCCGGCCTGGCCGAGAACGGCCTTCCCGGTGCGGTGACAGAACCGGCTCGGCTTGATAGGACGAGAAGAGGCCAGGACGATGGCCGGGACAAGGCGGCGGTCCGGCCCGTCGTCCTGGCGCAACATGGATCGGGATCGACCAGGCCGATGTGGGCAGAGACGAACGCCCGCCTGCGGTGTGGACCATGCTGACGCTGGCGGGAAGCCTGGTCGCCCTGTGCATCGCCACCGAGCTGCTGGATCCGTTCGCCCGGCCGCGACGCGGTGGCCGGTGGCGCCCGCGCAGCCTCCTCGCGTTGCCGTTCCGGCTGGGACCGACGTTGTTCGTGTTCGGTGTGGCGTTGTGCCTGGTCGGCCGGCCCGCCGGCGCCGCGCCGGTCGCGATCGTCCTGCTCGTGGCGGTGGTGGCGGGCTCCAACGTCAAGCGCCGCATCCTCGGCGAGCCGCTTCTGTTCACCGACGCCGCGGTCGTCGGCGAGATGCTGCGCCATCCGGGGTTCTACGTTGGTGCGATCGCGCCCGCCGTCCGGCTGGCGCTCGTCGTCGTGCTGGGAGCGATCGGGTGGCTGCTGCTCCGCAGCTGGACCGGCGTGCTTCTGCCGCGCCTGGCCGGGGCGGGACTCGCGCTGTGCTGCTGGCCGGCGCTGGATCGGCTGGCGCGGGCCGGGCCGTGGGGACGCCTGATGACGGCGCCGGCGGTCGAGGCGGACGTGGCGCTGCACGGGCTGCTCGCCACCGTGTCGCTCTACTGGCTGCGCTGGCGCCGGCAGCCGGATCCGCTTCCGTTGCCCGAACCGGCCGGCCATGGAAGCGGTGCCGATGCGCTGGTGCTGGTGGTGCAGTGCGAGTCCTTTGCCGACCCGTGCGCGCTGGGGCCGGCGGTCGCATCCCGTGCGCCGCCGCTGCCCGGCCTGGCCCGGGCGCGGGCGCGGGCGGTCCGCTGGGGGCGGCTCGCCGCCTGTGGCTTCGGCGCCTACACCATGCGCACCGAGTACGGGGTGCTGTTCGGCCGGGAAGAGGACGAGCTCGGCTTCCGCCGCTTCGATCCGTTCCTGACCGCCGCCCGCGACCGCTCCGCCGCCCTGCCGATGCGCCTGCGCGGCCGGATCGCTTCGGCGCTGTTCGTCCATCCGCACGACCTCGGCTTCTATGGCCGCGACCGGCTGATGCCGGCGATCGGCTTCACCACCGTGTTCGGGGCAAGCGCCTTTCCCGAAGCGGTACGCCGTGGCCCGCATGTCGGAGACGCGGCGCTGGGCGACCGGCTGGAGGCGCTGGTCGCCGCCGCCGCCGCTCCCACCCTGATCTATGCCGTCACCATCGAGAACCATGGCCCTTGGAAGGCTGGCCGTCTCGACCGCAGCGGGTCGGGCCTCGACGCCTATCTCGACCATCTGGTCGCCGGCGACGCGTTGCTGGCCCGGCTGATCGACCTGCTGGACGCACGGGGGCGGCCGGCGGTGCTGGCGTTCTTCGGCGACCACCGGCCGTCGATCCCGGGCACCGTCGAGCCGGGCGGGGACCGCGACACGCCGTTCGTGCTGCTCCGCTTCGGCAGCCGGCCGGACGGTGCGGCGTCGGGGGTCGGAGCGGAACCGGAGCGGTTGACTCCGGCCGGGCTGCATCACGCCATCCTGCGCGAGGCGGCTTCACTTCCCGCCTGACCGGAACTGCCTCAGGACGCGGCGGCGACCGCCATCGGCAGGTGCCGCGCCATCCGTGCCTCCGCCACGATTTCCAGCGCCTCGGTCACGTCCTGCTCTCGGTGCTGCACCG
>CALMVN010000172.1 GCA_937873225.1 uncultured Acetobacteraceae bacterium | reverse complement strand
TTCCAGCACGCGCTCGGCCTCGTCGAGCCGGCCCAGGTGCCGCAGCGCGATCGCCCGGCGCGCATAGGACCACCAGTCGTCCGGTAACCGTTCGCTCACCCCCTCGAAGCGCCTGAGCGCTTCCGGCCAGTCCTCGCGCTGCTCCGCGATCGTCCCGTGGTCGATGAACAGGGCGCGCTCGTCCGGGACGTGCTGCTGTCCCCGTTCCAGCACGCGCTCGGCCTCGTCGAGCCGGCCCAGGTGCCGCAGCGCGATCGCCATGCGCGCATAGGCCCACCAGTTGTCGGGGAACTTCCCGTTCACGACCTCGAAGCGCCTGAGCGCTTCCGGCCAGTCCCCGCGCATCTCGGCGACCGTGCCGTAGTCGATGAACAGCGCGCGCTCGTCCGGGATCCTTTCCTGTCCCTCCGCGAGCACGCGATCCGCCTCGTCCAGCCGGTTCATGTTCCGCAGGGCGAGGCCCATGCGCGCATAGGCCCACCAGTTGTCCGGGAACCGTTCGTTCACGACCCGGAACCGATCGAGCGCCTGCTGCCAGTCCTGCTTCACCTCCGGGATGGTGGCGTACTCGATGAACAGGCCGCACTCGTGCGGGATCTCGCGCTGCCCTTGTTCCAGCACCCGCTCGGCCTCGTCGAACCGGCCCATCTGCCGCAGCATGACGGCCATGCGCAGGTACGCCCACCAGCTGTCCGGGAACGCGTCGTGCACGGCCTCGAACCGGCGCAGCGCTTCCGGCCAGTCCTGCGCGGCCTCCGCGATCGCCGCGTAGTCGATGAAGGTCTGCGCGTCGCCGGGATGCCGCGCCTGGCCCTCCAGCAGCAGCGCCTCCGCCTCAACCGTCCGGCCGTCCCGGATCAGCTCCGCCGCGGCATGGCGCAGCTGCCAGGGCGTGATGGGCTCGGGCGTGCCGAGATCAACGCTGCTTCCTGGCTGCACCGGCATCTCCGCGGATCATGTTGACGATCATCAAGAACAGGCGAAAGCCGGAAGCGTACAGGCACCCCGACCGGAGCATCCTGAACGGGTGATCTTCTTGCCTGGCGGCTCCGCGCAAGGACAAGACGATTCGGAAGCTTCGCCCGGAATCAGGACCGGTCGCAAGCGGCGGGTTAAACGTTCACACGTTGAACCGGAACAGAAGCACGTCGCCGTCCCGCACCACGTAGTCGCGCCCTTCGACCCGCATCCGGCCCACCTCCTTGGCGCCCGCCTCGCCCTTGCAGGCGAGGTAGTCCTCGGTGCTGATGGTCTCGCAGGCGATGAAGCCGCGCTCGAAGTCGTTGTGGATCACGGCTGCCGCCTGCGGCGCCCGGGTGCCGGCGGTGATGGTCCAGGCGCGCGTTTCCTTCGGGCCCACGGTGAAGTAGGTCGAAAGCCCCAGCAGCCGGTAGCCGGCCGCGATCACCCGGTCGAGCCCGCTGTCCGACAGGCCGAGCCCTTCGAGGAACTCGGCGCGGTCCGCCTCGGGCAGCTGGCTCACCTCGGCCTCGATGGCGGCAGACACCACCACCATCGCCGCCCCTTCCGCCTCCGCCTTGGCGGCGACACGCGCGGACCAGGCGTTGCCGGTCGCGGCGGCCGCTTCCTCGACGTTGCACACGTAGAGCACCGGCTTGGCCGTCATCAGCTGCAGCCGGCGCACCGCCTCCTCCTGGCCCGCGGCGATCGCGGTTCGGGCCGGCCGCCCCGCGCGCAGCGCTTCCAGCAGCGGTTCCATCACCGCCACCTGCTGCAGCGCGTCGCGGTCGTTGTTGCGCGCCTTCTTGGCGAGCGGCACCAGGCGCTTCTCCAGGCTGTCCATGTCGGCCAGCATCAGCTCGGTTTCCACCGTGTCGGCGTCGCGCACCGGGTCCACCGAGCCCTCGACGTGGGTGACGTCGTCGTCGGCGAAGCAGCGCAGCACGTGGATGACCGCGTCCACCTCGCGGATGTTGGCCAGGAACTGGTTGCCGAGCCCTTCCCCGCGCGAGGCGCCGCGCACCAGGCCGGCGATGTCGACGAACTCCAGGCTGGTCGGCACGATCTTCTGCGAACGGCCGATCGCCGCCAGCGCCCCGAGGCGCGGATCGGGCACCGCCACCCGGCCGACATTCGGCTCGATGGTGCAGAACGGGTAGTTCGCCGCCTGCGCCGCCGCGGTGGCGGTGAGCGCGTTGAACAGGGTCGACTTGCCGACGTTGGGCAGGCCGACGATGCCGCAGTTGAACCCCATCGATCCTCAACTCCCAACCAGCAGCGCCACGCGCGTCATGAACGCCTCCGGCTGCCCGTCCGCCAGCAGCGGCGCCGCATCCGCCACCGCGTCGAGCAGCGCGCCAAGCCAGTCCTGGTCCACCTTCGCGAAGTCGCCCAGCACGTGCCCCGTCACCCGCTCCTTGGAGCCCGGGTGGCCGATGCCGAGCCGCACCCGCCAATAGTCCGGCGTGCCCAGCATCCGGTCCATCGAGCGCAGTCCGTTATGCCCGGCCGCCCCGCCGCCCTTTTTCACCCGCACCCGGCCGGGTGCGAGGTCGAGCTCGTCGTGCAGCGCCGTGATCTCGGAGGCGCCCACCTTGAAGAACGCGGCCGCCGCCTGCACGCTGTCCCCGGACGCGTTCATGTAGGTCAGCGGCTTCAGCGCCAGGACACGACGGCCGGCGATCTCGCCCTCCGCCACCTCGCCCTTGAACCGCTTGCGCCACGGCGTGAAGCCGTGGCGGCGCGCGATCGCCTCGATCGCCATGTAGCCGATGTTGTGCCGCGGCCGCCGCATCCCGGGCGCGGGGTTGCCGAGCCCGGCCCAGAGCAGCACGGGTCGGCCTTACTTCTTGTTGGCAGGCTTCGCCGCCGGCTTGCCCGGCGCCTTGGTGCCCCTGGCCGGCGCCGCCGCAGGCGCCGCGGCCGCCGCCGGCTCCGGCTCGGCGATCACCGTGGGGGCGGCCACGGTCGCGATCACGAAGTCCCGGTCGGTGATCACCGGGGACACGTTCTCGGTGCCCGTGATGTCGGACCAGCGCACGTTGTCGTTGATGTCGAGCGCGGTCAGGTCGACGGTGAAGCTGCCCGGGATGTGATCCGGATCGACCGACACCTCGATGGTGTGGCGCACCACGTTCAGCACCCCGCCGCGCTTGATGCCGACCGAGGTGTCCTCGCCGGTGAACACCACCTGCACCGCCACCTTGATCTGCTCGCCCGGCGCCAGGCGCTGGAAGTCGACGTGGATCGGCCGGTCGGTCACCGGGTGCAGCTGCACCTCGCGCATCAGCGCGCGCACCGGCGCCCCGTCCGCGGTGATCTCGTACAGCCGCGAGCGCCAGCCGGTCTTCACCAGCTCGCGCAGCACCACCCTGGGATCCAGCGCGATCAGGCTGGCCTCCTGCTTGGCGCCGTAGATCACCGCCGGCACCAGCCCCTCACGCCTGGTTGCGCGCGCTGCCCCCTTACCAGCCCTCGCGCGCACCGACGCCTCGATCGTCGTGAAATTGGTCACAATCCTGCTCCTGCAACAACAAGCGCGCCGGCCTCCAGGGGTGCCGGCGTGCGCGTGGTCTTCTAGGCGGGAGCGGGATGGACCGCAACGCTTGAGATGCCCGGCCGCCAGCCCCGCCTTGACAGTTGCGTGTGGGCGCGAGCCGGCCACGCGGCCGGACGTTGCCGGCGGACCACACCCGGGCGAAGGATCTCCCCCATGGACCACGCGATCGCCGTTCTGCGCACCCATCCCCGGCCGCCGGCGGAGCTGGACGCGATCCTGTCCTGCCTGCGCAGCCTTGCCGACTGCGCCGCCGCCTGCAGCGCCTGCGCCGACGCCTGCCTGGCCGAGGACACCGTCGCCGAGCTGCGCTCCTGCATCCGCCTCGACCTGAACTGCGCCACGATCTGTGCCGCCACGGCAACGGTGCTGACGCGCGTCGCGGAGCCGAGCGAGGTGGTGGTGCGTGCCCAGCTGGCCGCCTGCCTCGCCGCCTGCCGCGAATGCGGCGACGAGTGCGGCAGCCACGCCGGCATGCACGCCCATTGCGCCGCCTGCGCCGAGGCCTGCCGGGCCTGCCACGACGCCTGCTCCGACGTGCTGAAGGTCATGCACTGACGCGGGAGCGCCGTGGGAAACCGTTCAGCGCCCGGCCGCCTCGCCCCAGCAGCGCAGCCGGCTGGTCTGCCCGATGCCGGGATTGAGGCAGTTGCAGGGGTCCAGCGACCGGTAATGCGCGGCAAGCGGCGGCGGGGCCTGGTACAGGTGCCCGACATTGTGCTCCGCCGGCGCCTGCGCGCCACGCGCCTCCAGCAGCGCCAGCAGCCGCGCTTCCAGCGCCACCGGATCGACGCCCTTCCGCACCACGTAGTCCTGGTGCAGCACGTGGCACAGGAAATGGCCGTAGTACAGCCGGTGCGAGACCAGGTCCTCGAACTCCGGCGGCAGTTGCTCGAACCAGTCGCGGGCGTTGCGCGGCAGGGCCACGTCCAGCGCCACGATGTCCTCCACCGTGCGGCGATGCAGGGTGCGGTAGCGCACGGCGGCGCCCGCGGCGGCGAAGCGGTGCAGGAACGCCCTGGACGCCTCGGCGGCCGTGCAGCGGAACTGGTCGCCCCGGTCGCCCTCCAGCGCGTCGCGAAGCAGCGCCTCGGTTTCGGCAGCGAGCGTGCCGCCGACCTTGAGCATCAGGTGGTGCGCGTAGCGGTCGCGGAACCGGCGCAGGCGCCGTGGCAGGTGGTCGGGATGGAGCCGGCCGATCCCCTGCAGCAGCCGGTCGCCGGACCCGCGCGGCAGCAGCGGCATTCGGTCGAGGCGGGCCTTGAGCGCGAACAGCGCGGGCAGCCGCGCGGTGCCGAGGCGCTCGACCGCGATCACCGTGTCCTTGCCGTAGCGGTCGGCGACGTCGAACATGTCGCGGTGCATGTACTCGCCGGCGATCGGCAGAGCCGGCAGCTCGCGCAGGATGCGCCGGCGCACGGTTTCCAGCACCTCCGGCTCGTTCGTGCCGACATAGAACACCGCCGGGTCGGACTCCGCCTCGAAGGTATCCAGGCGCACCGCGAACAGCACCAGCCGTCCGGCGCTTCCCGCCGCCTCGTGAAGGCGCGACGGGTCGGCGTTGAACCGCGCCGGCAGCGGCGACTCCACGTCGCGCACGTGCGACGCGTAGCCGTCGTCGTGGCCGCGCCCGGCGTTCCAGTCGACGTCGTCCTCGTCGAACGCATCGGCATCCAGCCGGCGCAACACCTGTTCGGGATCGGACCCGAGCCGGATGCCGAGATGGTCGACCAGCACCAGCCGCCCGTCCGCGTCCACCCGGCCGAACAGCGCCATCTCGGTGTAGACCGGGCCGCGCCGCACCAGCGCGCCGCCGGAGTTGTTCGCCACCCCGCCCATCACCGAGGCGCCGATGCAGGACGAGCCGATCACCGAATGCGGCTCGCGGCCGAGCGGCCTCAGCATCCGCTCCAGCCGGTGGAGCGTCGCGCCGGGATGGCACAGCGCCTGCCTGCCGCCGCCCAGCAGCCGGATCCGGTCCATGCGCAGCGTGCTGACGATCACCACCTCGCGGTCGTAGCCGCCGGCGTCCGGGGTGGAGCCGCCGGTCAGCCCGGTGTTGGCCGCCTGCATCAGCACGATCCGGTCCGCCGCCACGCAGGCCTGCACCACCCGCCACTGCTCCAGCAGGCTGCCGGGCCGCACCACCGCCAGCGCGGCGCCGCCGCCGGACCGGTAGCCGCTGCGAAAGCGCCGTGTGCGCGCCTCGCCGGTCAGGAC
>CALMVN010000171.1 GCA_937873225.1 uncultured Acetobacteraceae bacterium | reverse complement strand
CGTTGTACACTGTAAAGGTGTACCGTGGGTTCGAATCCCATCCCCTCCGCCAAAGCCTTTTCGATGATGTCGGTAGAGAACAGTGGCGGGAAAACCGTTACGAGATCCAACTATGATCTTGGCCTAGCACGACAGTCGCATCTCAACGTGAAATGCAACTGTAGCGCCAAGTGCCTGCAGGCTCGCCACCCCGTGCCCGCGCATCTTATACGCCACGATTTCATCGAGATGCTTCAGCACCGGATTGATGTTGAGCGACACCCATGTCGCCCCATCGCCTCATCCTGACCTCCAGCACCGCCCCCTTCGCCTCGCGCCCAGTCGCCTCGTTCGCTACTCACACGCGCGTCACATGCTGTCCGCCACGACTTCCAGTCGCACTGCCGCATGTAGCTGACCATATTTAAAGGCAGATGGCCGAAGCTCGAGGCGTTCATTGACGAGACGAGGCCGACGTGCCGACCTACTTGGAAGGCTCACCCGAACCGTCACCGATCAGAACCAGCTGACCTCGGTTTCAACCGGGGCAGCTCGGTTTCTGGCCAACTCGTCCACACTGCAGGGTCCACCACTTTGGCGGACCTGACTGATGCAAAGGCGATATTTACCTTTCGCTAACCTTTGCCGCCTAGAAACAGCGTCATGGAGAACCCGCGCTCGTTCGATACCGCCTGCACGTTGGTGGATCCGCCGCATCTGGCCGACACGTCGCTCTGCGTTGTCGATCCGGGCGCGCGGTTCGCTGTCCGGCAGCAGTGGGCACAGTTCCTGAGAACCTGCGCCCTCCGGACACCTCCCGGTACGCGTGTTGATCGCGTGCCGCCTCAGGGAACGGCAGGCCGACCAGGCGACGGTTCCGACGGCTCGTCGGATGATCGGCCGATGCCTCCCGGCTGACAGCCATCCGTGCGCCCGTGTCGCAAGAGCACTCCCCGATTGTCCCGCACCCTGACAGTTTCGCCTGTCGCGTGGTCCCGTCCAGTAGTCGGAGGCGACAGCCTGCGGCGCCGGCATGTCGCAGCCATCCAGGCCGTCTCGACCGACGCGACGCGACGCTCACGGAGCGGCTGGTCCACCTACGTCCGCATCCGGCAGGGCCAGCACCTGTTTTCCAACGCAGGGCAGGGGACGGAACGAAAGGCTCTGCACCTCCCAGTCGTAGTCCGTGCCGCGCGCCGTGCAGCGGGCGTACGGGAAGCGGACCACGCGAAGGAACACGAGAGGATGCCGCCGTTGCAACTCCGCCATGTGGGCGGCCCATCCGACATCGGCCGCATCCACTGCCGCCCGACCGAGCAACCGTCCGCAACGGACGCACGACGTTCTGTCGGCAGCGGCGCGCAGGCGCCTGCGGTCCTGGGCGTGCAGCGCCGCCGCCAACGCCAGGAGCAACGGGCCGGACACCGGCAGGGTAGCGAGCAGGAGCAGCGGCACGGTGAACGATGCAGGCACCGTCATGCCTCCAGTGGAAGCCGTTCCCTCGATCACGCCACGACAAGCGCGGCCACCCGATCAGGCGGCAGGAACGGGCGCTGTCGGATCACCCGGCCGAGACCACCCCTCCGCAGGCCGCTACGGCAACCACATGGACGCGACCAGCCATGTCGCAATCCATCTTGCGACGGAACGCGCGCGGGATCGAGGCCGTCGCACGATGGACCATCCGCCAGCGTCACGTCGTCGACAAGCGTCCGCCGCAGAAACGCTTGGTCCGGTCCATGAACCCGATCGTCGACCAGGGAACCGTCATCATGTCTTGGACCAGGCCCGCCCTCGTCGCTGCCCTCATGGCCTCCGGCACCGCCGCCTGCGCCGCCCCGCGGCGAATCGTGGCCACAAGCTGACCGACGTGGACGTGTTCGACGGACCGCCGGCCGACCTCGCATCGCTGGAGCCGGACAACGGCTGGACGCTGAACCACAAGCCCTCATTGCCGGACGGCCGGTTCCACCTAGAGTATCCGTGATGATCAAGCGACGTTAGGGGTCCAGTTTCGTCCTGCCTTGAGGAGGGCGTTTGCGAGGATGGTGAGCTTT
>CALMVN010000170.1 GCA_937873225.1 uncultured Acetobacteraceae bacterium | reverse complement strand
GGGGCCTCCGGCCCCAGCGGATCGAGCTGCGAAGCAGATCGATGGGCGGAGCCCTACGGCCTGCTCGCCTGCCGGTCAAATCCCGACACCGCCGGTATAACGTATCTGATCGCGACGAGAACAGCCCGCCACCACCAGGACAACGATCGCCCATCCCTCGGCTCCACCCTCGCTGCCGGCAAACAGGCTGGTCTTGCAGCGCAGTGCAGCGTGCTGTGGGCGATCTCGGTGACGGCCGAGATGGCGGTGTTCTCGTTCTTGGACGGCCGGCCGCTCGGGCGGCTTGGCCCGGGACGGGCGCTGGTGCTGTCCGGAGTGCGGGGATCGTCCGCTGGAACACCGAGGCGGTGACCGCCCGCTTCAGCATCATGGCGCTGGTGGAACCGCTGCACGGCCTGACCTTCGCGCTGCTGCACCTGGCCTGCATGCAGGTGATCGGCCGCGTGGTGTAGACCGGCTGGCCGCGACCGCCCAGGCGTTCTACGCGACCGTCGCCACGGGCGCGGTTCGACGGCGGTGACCCTCGCCTCCGAACCGCTCTATGGCCGCTACGGCGCCGGAGCGCGTCCGGCGGGCGTGACCGCGCGGGCCAGGCGGTGCGGTAGGCCGCCGATCCTGCCAGGGCCAGACCCGCTCGGCCGGCAGCAGCGCTGGATCTGCCTGGGCGCACGCAGGCGCATGTCAGCCTGCCGGTCGCCGGAAGCACCTTGGAACGCCGCGCCGTCAGCCAGGACACCGGGCATGCCGATGCGCGACGGAGGCAAGCGGGAGCAGGCATCGCGCAATGCCGCGAAGCGTCCGGATGAAGGGCCACCACCGCCCGCCAGGGTGCCGAGCGCTGTGATCGGACTCGGGAACATCTCGGCAAGCGATGACGACATGGCACGCCGCCCGGTCCAAGGCCCGTGGTGAGGCGCCACGGAGGTCCGGGCCAAGCTTCGAGGCTGGAGCATGATTGCTTGATCATGCTCCGACCGGTTGCGAACGACAGCCTCGTCAGGCAGGTGGAACCGTGAAGCGGTTCGACCTGCCCTGATGGTGCTCTTGGCTCAAGACGCACTAGGGCAGCCAGAAGATGACGGTTGCAGCGATGCAGATGGCCGAGAAGAAGGTGTGGGCGCATCGGTGGTAGCGCGTGGCGATGCGGCGCCAGTCCTTGAGGCGGCCGAAAGCGTTCTCGATGCGGTGGCGCTGCCGGTAGAGCGTCCTGTCGTGCGGCATGGCAATCTTTCGGCTTCTGGTCGATGGGATGCACGGCTGGATGCCGCGCTTGATGAGATCGGCACGGAAGCGGGCGCTATCGTAGCCACGGTCGCCCAGCAACTCGCGCCCCTGCGGCAGGGTCGACAGGAGTGCGGCGGCGCCTTTGTGATCGTGGGTCCGGCCCGCGGTCAGCAGCAGGCGGACCAGCCGCCCCTTCTCGTCGCAGACGGCGTGCAGCTTGGAGTTCAGCCCACCGCGGGTGCGTCCGATGCAGCGCGATCGACGCATGCGTCGATCCCTTTTTTAGCCAGGCTGGCCGCCGTCCGGTGTGCCTTGAGGTGGGTGCTGTCGATCATCAACCGCTCCGGCACGCCAGCCTGCGCCACCAGCGTGCTGAAGATGCGGTCGAACACGCCAAGGCGGCTCCAGCGGACGAACCGGTTGTAGAGCGTCTTGTGCGGGCCATAGCCGCGTGGCGCGTCCTTCCACTGCAGGCCGTGCCGGATCACATAGATGATGCCGCTGATGACCCGGCGATCGTCAACGCGCCTCGATCCACGAGAAAGCGGGAAGAACGGCTCGATCCGGCGCATCTGCGCCTCGGTCAGCAGCGGCAGTCGAGACATCGGACACCTCCGACGCCCTCAGAATCACACCGCATCGAGCCGTGTAAAGGGTCCTGAGCCTAGGCGATCCACCGCAGCCGATACCGGCGGGATACGGCAAGGATCGTGATGCCGACGCCCAGGATCGCGAGCGTGCCGGGCTCCGGAACCGGAACCGGCATGTTCGTGAAGCTGCCCGCCTGTATGAACACGGCCGAGTCGAGGTTCTCGTCGCCGACATCGGCAATGACGAGCGAGATCGTATTCTGGGCCCCAGGGGTAAGACCTGAGATGTTCGCCATGAAGTCGTCCGTCAGGCCGGAATAGTTGAAGTTGGGATTCTCGCCCTTGTCGTTGTTGATGTAGTATTGCGGGTTCGACGGGTCCACGCCTGGCGCCGAGGGGCTGCCGTCGTTGACGTTGTTGATGGACACCGGCGTGTTCGTTCCGGGAAGCAAGGCGATGTTCTTCCCGTTGAGAAGAAACTCGAACTCGTCGTTGTATTGCGAATTTACATAGCCGCTGTATTCCGCAGACGCGAAGAAGTAGTTGAAGGACGCCGTGGTCGTGGTGCTGGTGAAGTGGAAGGTGAGCGTCGCGGCGTCAAAGGAGTCGGCGATGTTCGGAGTACCGCCGGAGCCGTTCGCCGTGCTCGGCACGCCGGAGTCCGAGGCATAGGACTTTCCAGCCGAGGCAGCCGACCCGGTCGTGAGAACGATGCCGGAGTTGATGTTCAGGCCGGCGGCGGTTCCGCCGGTGAACGTTCCCGAAGCGCCCGCCGCGCCCGTATAGGTCGCGCCCGAGATCGTGACGCCACTGCCGGCGAGGGAATTCGCAAGCGTGGTCGCGCTGTTTGTTGTTGTAACGGTGATCGGCACGGCGTGGGCCGAGCCGGCGGACACCGCCGCTCCCAGGAACAGGACGGCTGGGCCGGTCCATCTGATCTTGATCACGTGTTTTTCCTTCAAAGAACGTCCTTTCTGGACGGGCTACGACAAGCACGTCCCGTACCACTGCGTTTTTTCAAAGGTTTGGAATCGTTCCAGTGCCAGACTTGTAAAGTCGCCCGACTCTGTCGATTGGTCCGAGCACACACGGAGCGGTCGCCTGGCCATGGTGGGGCACGCGATCAGGCATCCTGAGGCAGACGGATCAGGCCGGAAGCCGCGTCGATCCAGCGACGACGGCCGAGCGGCCTCACCCCATGCCGGGCAGTCGGGGGCCTGGCCTCGTCCACTCCGGGCGGGCTCGGCTGCAAGCCCGGTCCGACGTCATCCGCCGCGTCGCCGGACGGCGCCGCGGGGG
>CALMVN010000169.1:27145-53541 GCA_937873225.1 uncultured Acetobacteraceae bacterium | reverse complement strand
GCCCTGGAGCAGGGGCTCGGGCTGGAAGCCGGGCTGCGGCAGGGGGTAGCGGCGGGATCGCTGTGCTGCACCCGTCACGGCGCGCAGACCGGCATCCCCACAAGGGCGGAGGTGCTGGCGGCACTCGGGAACGAGGCGGCATGAGCGACGCCGACCTGGTCACCGAGGTCGCCGGGCTGTACTACATCAACCGGCTGACCCAGGACGACCTCGCCAAGCAGTTCGGCACCTCGCGCTCGACCATCTCGCGGCTGCTGAAGCAGGCGCACGATTCCGGGATCGTCGAGATCCAGGTCAGGGCGCGGCCCGACCGCGCACGCCGGATCGAGCAGGAGCTGCAGACGCGCTTCGGCCTGTCCCGCCTGCTCTGCGCGATCGACCTGTTCGACCCGGTCAACCGCCGGCTGAACGTGGCCTCGCTGGTCGCCGGCTACCTCGACAAGGTGCTGGTGGACGGCACCACGGTGGCGGTCGGCATGGGACGCAACGTCAGCGCCATCACCGAGGGCCCCGGGCTGCCGCTGCCGCGCGACGTGCTGTTCGTGTCGGCGATCGGCGGCTCGGTGCAGAGCGGCGAGATGGTGAATGCCGACCACATCGCGCGCCGCCTCGCGGCCCGCTTCCGCGGGCGCAGCGAGACGCTGTACGCGCCCGCGATCGTCGAGGACGAGACGCTGCGCCTGGCGCTGCTGCGCAACGACAACGTCCGCCGCACGCTGGACCGCGGCCGCGGCGCCTCGATCGCGCTGATGGGGGTCGGCGACATGACCGAGGACAGCAACATGATCCGCATGGGCTGGCTGTCGCCGCGCGAGGTGGCGCGGGCGCAGGCGACCGGCACCGTCGGCGACATCCTGGGCAACGACTTCATCGACATCCAGGGGCGGCCGTCGCGCACCATCGTCGCCGGGCGGGTGGTGGGGCTGACGCTGAAGGACCTGGAGGCGATCGAGGACGTGGTGGTGGTGGCGAGCGAGAACACCAAGGTCGGCATCCTGCTCGGCGTGCTGCGCACCGGGGTGGTGGACACGCTGGCGACCACGCTGTCCAACGCGCAGGGCGTGCTCGACCTGGACGACGCGACGCGCGGCGACCGGTAGGAACGGGCGCAGGGAAGCACGGAAGGATGGCAACCATGGACACCAGCTTCGACAGCGCCTTCGACTTCACCGGCCAGGTGGTCCTGGTGACCGGGGGTGCTGCCGGGATCGGGCAGGCGGTCGCCGCCGTGTTCGCCGGGCGCGGCGCCCGCCTCGCCCTGCTGGACCGCGAAGCGACGGTGGAGGCGACCGCCGCCGCCCTTCCCGGCGCGGGCCACCTCGCGCTGGTCGTGGACGTCACCGACACGCAAGCGCTGGAACGGGCGGTCGCGGCCGTGCTGGAGCGGCTCGGGCGAATCGACGTGCTGGTGAACAACGCCGGCATCGTCCGGCTGGCTCCGGCCGACAGCCTGACGGCGCTGGACTGGGACCTGACCATGGCGGTGAACCTGCGCGCGCCGTTCGTGCTGTCGCAGATCGTCGGCCGGCACATGCTCACGCAGGGCAGCGGGCGGATCGTCAACCTGGCCAGCCAGGCCGGCCTGGTCGCGATCGACGGGCACCTGGCGTACTGCGCGTCCAAGGCGGCGATCATCAGCCTGACCAAGGTGCTGGCGCTGGAATGGGGTCCGCGCGGCGTCACCGTGAACGCGATCAGCCCGACGGTGGTGGAAACCGAACTGGGCAAGAAGGCCTGGGCGGGCGAGGTCGGCGAGGCGATGAAGCGGCTGATCCCGCGCCGCCGCTTCGCGCAGCCGGCCGAGATCGCCATGGCGGCGCTCTACCTCGCCAGCGGTGCTGCCGGCATGGTGAACGGCGAGAACCTCGTGGTGGATGGCGGCTACACGATCCAGTAGCGTCCGGGACGACGGCTACAGGATCGGCACGGGGAGCCAGAAGCCGGTGGGCTGGCCCGTGTGCTGGTACGGGATCAGGCTTCCGGTCCCCGTCACGTCGCCGCCGTGCTTCAGCTGGGCATCGGCGATCGGCCGGATCGTGAACGGCACGTGGGCCGCCAGCGCCATCCGCCGCAGCTCGATGTTGCCGGCCAGGTCGGGCCTGGCGACGCCGCAGGCGTGCAGCGCCTGGTCGAGGCCGTCGCCATGCCGATGCGTCGCCATCACCAGGCAGGCGGCATCCCTGCCAGGAACAGGCCCGTGCGCCGGCGGCGCCGCGCTGCCGCGATCCGCATCCCGCGAAGTCCTGCTACCTCAGCGGAACCGCTTCTTGGCAGGATCGCACCGCCTTGTTCGTGCGGACGGTCACGAGGCCGAGCGCACGCACAGCGTCCTTGCGATCGTCGTCCACTCCTCCTCGACCGGGACGCGCGACGGCGTCTGGCCGGCGCGGCGGTACCAGTAGCCGGCATTGGCCTGGTCGTCCTCCACGCGGTGCAGGTAGGCGTGCACCCAGTCGCAATCCGGCTCGCCCTCGCCCTGCTGGGCGCAGTCGTGCGCGCGGTTCCAGTCGTCCCTGCCGGCCCACCACAGCGCCTGCAGGGCGAGCGGCAGGTCGGCTGGCGGCGTCGCTTCGGTCAGGCTGTCCCGGAACGTCTCGAACGATGTCATGTCGTCTTCCTTCCAGGAGCCGGGAGGCCATGTCCGACGCGCGGCCACCGTGAAGCGGTTCCGGCGGCTGCCGGGTTGCATGATTGCGGCCTGCTTCTTGGGCTGCTCTCATGTCGCAGGCCCACTGCCGGCCGACAGGAGGAGCACGGCGATGATCCGCTTCCACTACAGCCTGGCGCCGAACCCGATGAAGGTGGCGCTGTTCCTTGAGGAGGCAGGGCTGGCCTACGAGCCGGTCCCGGTGGACACGCGCAAGGGCGAGCAGTTCGCGCCGGGCTTCACGGCGCTCAACCCGAACAGCAAGGTGCCGTGCATCGAGGATGGCGACGCGGTGGTGTTCGACAGCAACGCCATCCTGCTCTACCTGGCCGAGAAGACCGGCCGGTTCCTGCCGGCAAGTCCCGCCGCGCGCGGCGAGATGCTGTCCTGGCTCATGTTCGTCGCCACCGGCATCGGGCCGTACTCGGGCCAGGCGGTGCATTTCCGACATTTCGCGCCGGAGCCCAAGGACTATGCGGTCGGCCGCTACCTGTTCGAGGCGAAACGGCACTGGGGCATCCTGGACGCGCGCCTGGCCAGCCGGCGCTACGTGCTGGGCGACGAGTACACAATCGTGGACATGGCGGCGTGGGGCTGGGCGCGGATGGTGCCCTTCGTGCTGGGCGCGGGACTGGGCGACGAGTCAGTCTGGGATGGGCTGCCCAACCTGAAGCGCCTCCTGGACGAGATCAGCGCGCGGCCGGCGGCCGGGCGGGCGGTGGCGCTCAAGGACCGGCACGCCTTCAAGGCCGAGATGGACGCGGATGCGCGCCGGCACATGTTCCGTCACACGGTCGCTGCCGGATAGCACGGGCCGGCTTGCCGCCGGTCAGAGGCTTTCGGCGAGAAGCCGGTCGTAGTCCGCCGCGTCGATCGGCCGCGGGTTCGTCGCGGTGGAATGGTCGCGCAGGGCCGCCTCCCCGATGCCGGCCAGGTGCTCCACGCGCAGGCCCATGGCGGACAGCCGGTCCGGCAGGCCGAGGTCGCGGTTGAGGCCGACGATCGCCTCCGCCACGTCGGCGCCCTCGCCAAGGTTCATCGCCCGGCGCAGGGCCGGAAGCCGGGACGCGATCGCCGGATCGTTGAAGCGCAGCACGGCGGGAAGCAGCACCGCGTTGAGCGTGCCGTGATGCAGACGCAGCGCATGGAGGCCGCCGAGCGGATGCGACAGGCCGTGCACCGCGCCGAGGCCCTTCTGGAAGCACATGCCGCCTTCCAGCGCGGCCATCATCATCTCCGTCCGCGCGTCCAGCGAGGCGCCGTTCCGCGTCGCCTCGACGATGCAGCGGACCGCCCGCGACAGGCCGTCGAGCGCGATCGCGTCGGCCGGCGGGTTGTACCGGGGGCTGAGGAAGGTCTCGATGCAGTGGGTGACGGCGTCCATGCCGGTGGCGGCGGTGAGCCGCGGCGGCAGGCCGAGGGTCAGCTCCGGGTCGCACAGCGCGGCGCGGGGGATCATGTGCGGCGAGATGACGCCGAGCTTGCGGCCGTCGCCGAGGGTGACCAGGGCCGCGCGCCCCACCTCGCTTCCCGTTCCCGCGGTGGTCGGCACGGCGATCACCGGCGGCTTGGCGTCGGTGATCCGCGGCGTCCCGCCGTTGATCGCGGCATAGCGTTCCAGCGGGCCCGGATGGGTCGCCAGCAGCGACACGGCCTTGGCCAGGTCGATCGGCGAGCCGCCGCCGAGGCCGACGATGCCGTCGCAGCCGTGCTCGCGGAAGAACCCGAGGCCGGCCCGGGCGGCCTCCTCCGTGGGGTTCTCCGGGCATCCGTCGAACACGGGGACCGGGCCGAGGCCGGCCGCCTCCACCTGCCCGACCAGCCCCGCCGCGACCACGCCGCGGTCGGTGACGATCATCGGCCGGGTCACGCCGGCCAGGCCGAGCTCGTCGGACAGCAGGCGCCGCGCCCCCGCACCGAACTGGATGCGCGTCAGGTAGGTGATGAGATGCACGGGCGCGATCGTCATGCCGCGCGCTGCCGGGTCAGGCCGGACTGCACGATCACCGCCAGGAGCAGGAAGGCGCCGCTGGCCAGGCCCTGGTAGGCGGCGCTCAGCGAGCCGATCTGGTTGATGACGTTCTCGATCACGCCGAGCAGCAGCACGCCGGACAGGGCGCCCAGCATGGTGCCGACGCCGCCGGTCAGCAGCACGCCGCCGATCACCGCGGCGGCGATCGACTGCAGCTCGTAGCCGGTGCCGGCCGAGGACAGGCCGGAGGACAGGTGCGCCGCCAGCAGCGCGCCCGCCAGCCCGGCCAGGGTGCCGGACAGGCAGTAGGTGGCGATCTTCACCCGCTCGACGCGCACGCCCAGCATGCGCGCCGCCTCCTCGTTGCCGCCGATCGCGAACACCGCGGCGCCGTAGCGGGTGCGGTTCAGCAGGAGGGCGGCGAGGGCGTAGGCGAGGAGGAGGATCACCACCAGGTTGCCGATGCCGAGCCAGGACCCGTTGGCGAGGCGCCCGAACAGGCCCGGGTCGGCGATCACCAGGCTCTCCCCCGCCAGCAGCACCGCCAGCCCCTTCAACGCCAGCAGGGCGGCCAGGGTGACGATGAACGGAGCCATGCGCGCCCGCACGATCAGCAGCCCGTCGATCAGCCCGACCAGGAGCCCGACCAGCATCGGCAGCAGGAGTGCCGCCAGCACGCCATAAGGGGCGGCGTAGGCGGCGAGCACGGTGCCGAGGCCGACCATGGAGCCGACCGACAGGTCGAACCCGCCCAGGATCACCACGAAGGTCTGGCCGATCGCCACAAGCCCGAGGAAGCTGGCCGCGGTGACGATGTCGCCGAGGTTGCCCGGATGCAGGAAGTCGGGGAACACGAGCCCGGCGGCCAGAGCCGCCACCACCAGCACGGCGATCGCGCCGCGCGACTGGATCAGGCCGACGATCCGCGCCCGCGACTCGGCGCGTGCCTCGGCAGCACCGGCTTCCGTCACGGCGGCGCTCATGCCGCACCGCGACGGAGGTAGAGGGCGCCGACGATGAACGCCGCCTTCAGGATCTGCGCGTAGTTGGCGTTCACGTTGTTCATGATGAAGGACGCGTCCAGCACCACCAGCAGCAGCACGCCGAACACCGTGCCGAGCGTCGAGATCCGGCCGCCCGACAGGGGCGTGCCGCCGATCACCGCGGCGGCGATGGCGTCGAGCTCGAACTGCACGCCGATGTAGTTGGCGTCCGCCGCCCCCAGCCGCGCGGTGGCGAACACGCCGGCGAGGCCCGCCAGCAGCCCGGACAGCCCGTAGACGAAGGCCAGCGTCAAGCGCACCGGGTGGCCGGCCAGCGTCGCCGCGGTGCGGCTGGCGCCGACGAACAGGGCGTAGCGCCCGGGCAGGGTGCGTCGCACCACGAAGGCGAAGGCGGCCGCCAGCAGCAGCGACACGATCGCCACCACCGGGATGCCGAGCGGCGCCATCTGGCCAAGCGCCGGGATCGGGCCGCCGAACGGCAGGTCGACCCGGGCGCCGCCCAGCAGCGCCTGGGCCAGGCCGCGCGCGGCCACCAGCAGGGCCAGCGAGGAGATCAGCGGCGCGATCCGGAGCAGCGCCACCAGCAGGCCGTTGAGCACGCCGCAGGCGAGCCCGACGGCGATGCCGGCGCCGATCGCCAGCCCCTGCCCCGCATCCACGGTGAGCCCGATCATCGCCGAGGACAGCGCCATCACCGAGCCGACCGACAGGTCGATGCCGCGCGTGCCGATCGCCAGCGACTGGCCGAGCGCGATCAGGATCAGCGGTGCCGCCTCGAACAGCAGCGAGCGGATCACCGTCGGGTTGCGGAACCCGGGCGTGACCAGCAGGTCGAACGCGACCAGGGCGACAAAGGCGACGTAGACGCTCTGCGCCCGCCAGTCGATCGACAGGCGGCCGATCGACAGGCGGCGTCCGCCCGCGGGCTGCGGCGCGCCGCGTTCGGCGATCCGCCCTCCCGGAACCGCCGCCGTCACGAGGCGGCTCCGTGCGCCGGCGCGTTCGTGCCCGCGGCACCGCCGGCGAGGATCGCCAGCACGTCGTCGCTGTCACGCCCGGCGGTGTCGAGGCCGCCGGTCACCCGTCCCTCGTCCAGCACCACCAGGCGGTCCGACAGCTCCACCACCTCCTCCAGTTCCGACGACGTCACCAGCACCCCCAGCCCTTCCGCCGCCAGGCCGCGCACCACCCGGTGCACCTCGGCCTTGGCGCCGACGTCGATGCCGCGCGTCGGGTCGTCCAGCATCACCATGTCGGGCTCGGTGCAGAGCGCGCGCGCGATCAGCACCTTCTGCTGGTTGCCGCCGGACAAGGAGGTGATCGGCGCGTCCGGCCCGGCCGCCTTGACGCCCAGCGACTGTACGTAGCGGCGCACCATGTCGTCGCGCCGGCGCCGGGAGATCACGCCGAAGCGCGAGATGCGCGGCAGCACCGCGGCGGTGAGGTTCTCGGCCACCGAGAGCTGCGCGAACACCCCTTCCGAGCGGCGGTCCTCGGACAGGAAGGCGAGGCCGCGGCGGATGCTTTCCGACGGGCGCGGGCTGGCGATCCGCCGTCCCGCCACCGACACGGTGCCGCCATCCGGCTTCTCGGCGCCGTAGATGGTCTTGAAGGTTTCGGTGCGGCCGGAGCCGAGCAGCCCGGCCAGGCCGACGATCTCGCCGCGCCGCACCTGGAGCGACACGTTGCGCACCCGGTGTCGCCAGGACAGGTCCTCGACGGCGAGCGCCACCGCCGCCTCCGTATCCGGCCCGTCCTGCGCGCCGTGCGCCGCGGCGTGGTCCTTCTGCGCCGCCACCTGCTCGCGTCCCAGCATCGCGGCCACCAGCCGCGCCCGCGGCAGGGAGGCGGTCGGCTCGCTCGCCACCACCGCGCCGTCGCGCAGCACGGTCAGCCGGTCGCACAGGCGGTAGCATTCCGACAGCCGGTGGCTGACGTAGATCAGCCCGATGCCGTCGCGACGCAGCTGCTCGACCACGCCGTAGAGCAGCTCCACCTCCGCGCCGGACAGGGCCGAGGTCGGCTCGTCCAGGATCACCGCCCGGGCGCCGAGCGACACCACCCGGGCGATCGAGATCAGCTGCTGCAGCCCGAGCCCCAGGGTGCGCAGGGTGCGCCTGGGGTCGATCTCGAGCCGGTAGCGGCGGAGCAGCGCGCGCGCCTCCTCGACCATGCGCGCCCGGTCCACCAGGACCCCGAACCGGCGCGGCTCGCGGCCCAGGAACAGGTTGTCGGCGACGCTGCGCTCGGGGATCAGGTTGATCTCCTGGTACACCGCCGCCACCCCCGCCGCCTGCGCCGCGCGCGGGCTGTCGAACGAGACCGGCCTGCCGTCGAGCAGGATGCTGCCGCCGTCCGGCCGGTTCAGGCCGGTGAGCAGCTTGATCAGCGTCGACTTGCCGGCGCCGTTCTCGCCCATCAGCCCGTGCACCTCGCCGGCCTGGAGGTCGAACGACACGTCGCGGAGGGCGCGGACCGGTCCGAACGTCTTGACCAGCCCGCGCGTCTCCAGCAGCACGGTATCTGCCCTCAGTAGGTGGCGCCGCTCTTCAACGCCGCCTTGGAATCGGCGACGTCGTCGTACAGCGCGTCCTTCATGATCTGCGCCTGCGCCACCTGGTCGCCGTTGAACCAGCCCTTCAGCGCCGCGAACGCCTTGGGCCCGAAGCGGGGGTTGGTCTGCACGTCGGCCTGGGCGTTGCCCTCGGCGATCGCCTGCACCAGCCCCTTGGTGCCGTCGATGGACACGATCTTGATGTCGTGGCCGGGCGTCTTGCCTGCCTGCTGGATCGCCCGCATCGCACCCAGCGTCATGACGTCGGCATGGGAGTAGAGCGCGTTGATGTCGGGATGGGCCAGGAGAAGCTGCTCCATCACCTTCTGCGCGTCGGTCGCCGACCAGTTGCCGGTCTGCGCGGCGACCAGGGTCAGGCCGGGATACTTCTTGAGCTCGTCGGCGAAGCCCTGCGTGCGCTGCGTCTCGACCGAGTTGCCGTAGGCGCCCTGGATCTCGACGATCTTGGCCTGGCCGCCGGTCGCCTTGTTCATCGCGTCCGCGGCGCGCTGGCCCTGGACCAGGAAGTCCGAGCCGAGGAAGGTGATGAAGTCGTGGCAGGGCGTGCCGGCGGTGGCGCGGTCGATCGTCACCACGGGGATGTTCTTGGCCGCCGCCTGTTCCAGCGCCGGCTGCAGCCCGGTGGCGTTCAGCGGCGCCACGATGATCGCCTTCGCTCCTTGAGCGATCATGCTCTCGATGTCGGCGACCTGCTTGGCCTGGCTGTCGTTGGCGTTGGTGTAGAGCAGACGCCCGACCTTGGCCTGCCTGGCGGCGGAGCGCACCGAGGCGGTCTCGGCGGCGCGGAACGGGTTCTGCTCGTTCTCCGACTGGGAGAAGCCGACCACCATGCCGGCGAGCGAGGCGTGGCTCGGGCTGGGATTGGTGCAGCTGGCACTCGAGCTCGACTGCACCACCGCGCTGCCCGCGGTATCCTGCTGCGCGAACGCGGCCGGTGCGGCCAGCATGGAGGCGGCAGCGGCGATCGAGAGCCGGCGGACGGCGCGGCCGCGCGCCGAGCCGGTGGAACCCTGTCGTTCCCGTTGAAACATGGACGAACCTCCCTGGTGGCGGACCTGTGCGACCCGCTTCTTGCACGCTCGCGCGCGATCGCCACACCCTAAGAAGATGTTTCTTGTCTGACAATAGGCCGGCGGGAGCGTCGGCGGGCCGCCGTCCGGGCGGCCTCAGCCCGGTGCCGCCTCGTCCGGCACCGGCCGCATGATATCCACCATCTCGTCGACAAGCCAGCGGAGGCCGCGGTCCCGCTCCGCGCGCTGGTGCCAGACGGCATCCACCCGGACCTGCAACGGCTCGTAGGGCAGGTCGAGCATGACCAGCGATCCGGACCGCGCGACCTGCAGCGCCAGACGCCGCGGCAGCGTCGCGATCATGTCGGTCTGCTCCAGGATCGGAGCGACCGGGCCGTAGCTCGGCACCGTGACCGCGACCTTGCCGACCGGGCCGCCGCTGCCTGCGGTCTCGATCAGGAGCCGCTCGATCCAGGTGCGCCGCACCAGCCCGCGCTCGTCGATGAAGCCGTCGACGCCGCGGTCCTCGGTTCCGGTCAGCTCGACGACCACGAAGGGGAAGTCGAACAGCCGCTGCCTCGTCAGCACGCCCCGGGTCAGCGGGTGGTCCTTCCGGACCACCAGCGCCTCGTGCTCGATGACCACGGTGCGGTGCCCCATGCGCTCGGGGATCTCGTCGATCCAGCCCAGCACGAGGTCGATCCGCCCTTCGTCGAGGAGACGGACGGCATCCAGGCGGCTGCCCGGGAACATGCGCAGGGCGACGTTGGGTGCCGCGTCCGCCAGCCTGCCGACGAGCGGCGGGATGATCGTGGATGCGGGATAATCGGACGCCGCGATGCAGAACGTCCTGATCGCGTCGCCCGGAACGAACGGCCTGGCCGCCAGCGCGGCCGACAGCCGTTGCAGGCCGTCATGCACGTCGGGTGCGAGCTCCAGCGCCCGCAGGGTCGGTTCCATGCCGGCCGGCCCCGGAACGAACAGCTCGTCATCCAGGGCGCGTCGCAGCCGCGACAGGGCGTGGCTGACCGCCGATGCGGTAAGATCGAGTTCGATCGCGGCCCCGCTGACGCTCCGGCTGCGCATGACCGCCTCGAACACGCGGAACAGGTTCAGATCGATACGCCTGACGCTCAAGCATGGCTCCTCGTGAACGCCGTTCACCGGATCATTGAATCCGGTTCATGGCTTGGCAGATCTCGAACCCGTGAACATAGTCCGCATCGTAGTCACTGCCGGACGATGACGCTGTCAAACGTGATGAAGCTTGTCCTGAAGTTGATCCGGGTCCGCAACCTGGCCCGGTCGGCAGGCGTCGCGTTCGCGGGCACGGCAGGTGCGCGCCGTCCCGGCCGGGTCGCGACCCGATGCGGCGTGGCGTCGCCGTCGCTCCTCGCCGCCTGCAGCAGCGCCCCGGCACAGAACGTTCTCGGCTCCTTCTTCCCGTCCTGGATGGTGTGCGCGCTGGTCGGCGTCGCGGCGGCCGTGACGTGCCGCCTGCTGCTCGGGGTGAGCGGGATCGCACCGCACGTTCCGGCGCCTCCGCTGACCTTCATTGCCCTTGCAGTCGCCACGTCGCTTCTGGTCTGGCTGCTCTGGTTCGGCCACTGAGACATGGCCTTCGTCCGCAGGGCTCTCGGGATCCTGTTCTCCGTCGCGGTGGTCTGCGCACTCTGCGTGCTTGCGGTTCTCGCGTCCCGGCGCCTCGACGCGCGGCCGCGCACCGACGACGCGTTCCTGCAGGCCGATCTCGTGCACATGGCGCCCGACGTCAGCGGGCGCGTGCTGGTCCTCGCCGTGCAGGACAACCAGCTGGTCCATCGCGGCGACCTGCTGTTCTCCATCGATCCGGAGCCGTATCGCCTGCGGGTGGCGCAGGCTGCGGCGGAGGTGCGCGGGCTCGAAGGCAAGCTCGGCGTGACCGGGGACCAGGTCGCGTCCGAAACCTCCAAGGCAGCGGCGGCGAACACCGGGATCGGAACTGCGAAGGCGCAGCTGGCGCTCGCCACCAGCACGCTGGCACGGCTGCAGCCGCTGCTCGCGCGCGGCTTCGTGACGGCGCAGCAGGTGGACCAGGCGCGCACCAGCCGTCAGTCGGCGCAGCTGACGCTGGAACAGGCGCAGCAGCAGGCGGACGAGGCGCGCCAGGGCATCAGCAGCGTCAAGCCGGCGCAGGAGGAGCTCGCGGCCGCCCGCGCGGCGCTCGCCCTGGCCGAGCGCGACCTGAGGCTGACCGAGGCGCGGGCACCCTGCGACGGGCGCATCGCCGGGCTGGACGTCGCCGCCGGCGAGTTCGCCGCCGCCGGCCATCCGCTGTTCACCATCATCGACACCGAGCACTGGTGGGCGATCGGCAACTTCCGCGAAACCGACCTGGTGGGGCTCGAGCCCGGCCAGCCCGCCGAGGTCTACGTGCTGTCGCGGCCCGGCCGGGTGCTGCACGGCACCGTCGAGAGCGTCGGCTGGGGCGTGACGCCGGACGAGGGCGCGCAGTTCGAGGGGCTGCCGCACGTGCCGCGCAGCCTGAACTGGGTCCGCATCGCCCAGCGCTTCCCGGTGCGCATCCGGCTGGACGCGCCGCCGCCGGAGATGATGCGGGTCGGCGCCTCGGCCGCGATCGTCATCAGGCGATGACGGCCGTTGCGGCCGCGCCGGGGCGTGCCGTCCGCCGCCGCGCCGGGCCGGGCCCGCTGGCGCTGCTGCGGCAATCGGTGGCGCCCACGCCCGGGCGCCTCGCCAACACGCTGCGGCTGACGATCCTGGTGCTGGCGACGGTCACGGTCAGCGAGGTCTTCCGCATCCCCGAGCCGGCGCTGTCGGCGTACATCGTGCTGTTCGTGTCCCGCGGCGAGGCGGCCTCGACGGTGATGACCGCGGCGCTCGCCGGGATCGCGATCCTGCTGGCGATCGGCGTCACCATCGTCCTGTTCGGCCTCAGCCTGGCCGAGCCGGCCTTGCGGATCCCGGTCATCGCCGCGGGAACCTTCGTGGCCATGTTCCTGTCGCGCACCTCCCCGGTCGGCCCGGTGTTCCTGGGTGCCGGCTTCATCATCGCCTACGGGCTCACCCTGGGCGACCAGGTGCTGCAGCTTTCGCTGCTTCCGGGCACCACAGCCGACACCGCGGAGTTCGCGCTGCCGGAGCTGGCGTTCATGCCGCCGGAGGAGGCGCTGGTGCACTTCCTCCTCTGGCTCGGCGTGATCGTGTCGCTGCCGATCGCGCTGGTGATCGCCGCCAACCTGTTCACCGGCCGCGATCCCGCCCTGCTGCTGCAGGCCGCCCTGTCGGACCGGCTCCGCATCGCGGCGCGGGCGTGCCGGCGCGAGCCGGGTTCGGACGCGGCGCTCGCAGCCGTTGCCGGCGAAGGCATCGTCGACCTGCTCAAGCTCGACCACCTGTCCGGCCTGCTGCACCGCCGCCGCCGGCTGGACGCAAACGTTCCGGCGCTGGTCCGCGAGATCGACCGGCTCGCCCTGGTGCTGCTGGCGTGGCTGCGCCTGCCGGACACGGAACGGTCGCGCCAGGCGCTGGCGGGAACGGCCGGGTTCTGCGAGGCGGCGGAACGGGCGCTGCGGGTCGGCGGACGCCCGGCCGACCCGGAACCGGTGCGGTTGCCGGACTCGGGCGATGCGGCTGCCCGGCCGCTGGGCAGCATGCTGTCGCGGTCGCTTGCCGCCCTCCATGCGGCGTTCGTGCCGCCGCCGCCACGAACGGACGCGCGCCCGAAGGACGCGGCCAGGTCGCCGCGCCGCATCCTGGTCGCGGACGCCTTCGGCAACCCGGCCCACGCCCGCTTCGCCTTCAAGGTCACGCTCGCGGTGATGGGGTGCTACGCGGTCGAGATGCTGACGGACTGGCCGGGGATCCACACCTGCGTGATCACCTGCTTCTTCGTTTCGCTCGGCACGGTGGGCGAGACCCTGCACAAGGCCGGCCTGCGGATCGTCGGCTGCCTGATCGGCGGCGCGCTGGGGATCGGCACCATCCTGCTGCTGATGCCGTCCATGACGGACCTGGGCCAGCTGCTGCTGGTGCTGGCGGCGGTGACCTTCCTGGCCGGCTGGATCGCCAACGGCAGCGAGCGCATCGCCTATGCCGGCTGGCAGATCGCGCTCGCCTTCTTCATCGCCGTCCTGCAGGGTTACGGCCCCACCCTCGACATGCAGACCGCGCGGGACCGGATCATCGGCATCCTGCTCGGCAACCTGGTGGTGTTCGTGGTGTCCACCACGATCTGGCCGGTGCGCGCGGGGGACCTGCTGCGCGGCAGCCTCCGGCAGGCGTTCGCACAGTTCGCGGTCCTGCTGCAGGCCCCGGAAGCGGCGCCCCAGCCCGATGCCTGGCATGAGCTCGGCGAGGCGATGGGGCGGGCGCGCAGCCTGCTCGTCAACCAGGACTTCGAGCCAGAGGACAGGCGCGGCCATCGCCTCGACGCGGCCCGGCTGGCACGGGTGCAGGCGCTGGCGGTGCCGGTTTCCGTCATACGCGACCTCGGCGCCGATCCCGCCTGGCAGACGGTTCCGGAGCCGCAGCGGACGATCGTTCTGGACCACCACCGCGATCTCGCCGCCTGGTTCCGGGACTGCTCGGACGCGGTCGGGGCGGGGCGCCCGCCGCGCGCCGCGCCGCCTGCACCCCCCGATGCCCTGCTCCGCGCCGGTGCCGTCCAGGATCCGTCCTGCGCCGCCCATCTCCAGGCACGTGCCGCCTGGTACCGCCTGCTGGACCGCTCCATCCGCGACCTCCCCGAACTGCCTGGGCCGGAGCGCGGCGGCCAGGGCGCCGCCGCCTAGATGCCGCGCCCGCGCCACGGCCGGTGCCGGATCGTCCTCGCCTCGTGCCTGCTGCTCGGCGGCTGCAACGATACGCGCGACCTCGCCCCGTCGTCCCCGGACCTGCCCTGGCAGGTCCCGGACCAGTCGGCGGGCGCCGCCGCCACCCCGGCCACGCCGCCTGCCTTCGTCGTGCCACACGACAAGGACCTGCCCTGGCCGACCGACCCGCCGGACGTCGACCCGGCCCACCGCTACTCGCTGGTCGAGCTGATCGACATCGCGGAGCGGCGCAACACCGCGACCCGCATCGCCTGGGAACAGGCGCGCCAGGCCGCCATCGGGGTCGGCATCGCCCGTGCGGCCTACCTGCCGTCGCTGACCGCCACCGCGCTTGCCGGCTACCAGCGCATCGCCTCGCCGTTCCCGGACAGCCTGGTCGCCCGGGGCTACATCACCGCCGATGCCCAGGAGGTGCTGCCGGAGCTGGCGGTCCGCTACCTGCTGCTCGACTTCGGCGCCCGGGATGCCGCGGTGCGGTCGGCGCGGCAGCTGTCCTTTGCCGCCAACGTCGGCTTCACCGCGGCGCACCAGAGCCTGATCCTCGACGTGGCGGAGGCCTATTTCGCCCTGGACGGGACGGACGCGGCGCTGCGCGCGGCGAGGCAGGCGGCCTCCAGCGCGCGGGTGCTGCAGCAGTCGGCCGAGGCGATGGCGGCGCGCGGGCTGGCAACGGTGGTCGACGTCAGCCTGGCGCGGCGGAGCACGGCACAGGCGGACTTCGACGTTTCCGCCGCCACGGCGGCGCGGCACCGGGCGATGTACGCCCTGCTGTCGTCGCTCGACCTGCCGCCGGACACCGTCCTGCAGGTCGAGGACAGCTCGGCCCGCCCGCTGCCGCGCCAGACCGGCGATACCGTCGACGCGATGATGCGCGACGCGCTGCAGCGGCGGCCCGACCTGCTGGCGGACCTCGCCCGGCTCAGGGCGTCCACCGCGGCCGTCGCCGAGGCGCGCGCCGAGCTCGATCCCAAGCTGTCGATCAGCGCCAACGTGCAGGGCAACATCGGCCGGATCAGCGTGGACGGCGGGCGCTACGAGAACGTCGAGCAGCCGCAGACCGGGCTGTTCCTCCGCTTCGACTGGCCGCTCTACCAGGGCGGCCTGCTCCGGAACCGGGTGCGGCTGGCCCAGTCGCAGGAAGCGGAAGCCCGGGACCGGCTGGCGGAGAACAGCGAGCAGGCGCTGCGCCAGGTGGCGCTCGCCTATGACCAGGTGGACACCGACCTCAGCCAGTACGACGCCGCCACCGCCCTGGAAGCGGCCTCGGAGGCGGCCGCCCGTTCGGCCCAGGATGCCTACGCGCATGGCGTCGGCACCCTGACCGACGCGGTCAACGCGCTGTCCGCCCTGGCCGCCGCGCGCGCCACGGTGGCCAGGGCACACGCGCAGTCCCTGGTCGACGGCGCGTCGCTGGCCTTCGCCACCGGCCGGCTCACCTCGGGCGCTGCCCCGGGGCTCGGAGAAGCCGGTGCCGTGACGCCCTTCCCCCATGCGACCGGGACGCAGGACCCATGAAGAACGACGCGCTCTTCGGCCTGGGCGGTGCCGTGCTGGTCGGGCTGCTGGGCCTGCTGGCGGTCAAGGGCGGGTTCTCGGCCGCAGGCACCGACAGCTCGGTGCGCGACCTGGCCACGCTGCTGGCCCTGGTCTTCGGCATCCTGTCGGCGGTGTGGTGGCACCAGTCCGCCGACATCGCCAACGACGTGATCGAGCGCGACCAGCGCGACCGCCAGCGGGAGAAGGACGCGAATGTCCTCAGCGGGGCGGCCGCCACCGCCACCGCCCTGGCTCTTGTCGCCAGCGTCTTCACCGGCCTTCCCTGGCCGTCCCCGGAAGCGACGCTGTGCGCGCTCGGCTTCCTGCTTCTCGTCGCCATGTCGGGCGACGACATCCGGCACGCGGGCCGCATCTCGCTTCGCGAGCGCCTGAAGCTGCGCGCGCTGATCGGCTTCGCGGTGCTCGGGATCCTGCTGGCCCTGTTCCTCCTGCACCGCCTCCGGGAATGACGTCGATCCGGTCCTGCCGCGGCTAGTGCAGCCGCTCGGCGATCCGGTCCGCCACCCGCAGGGCGTTGGCGACGATGGTCAGGGTCGGGTTCACCGCCCCGATCGAGGGGAAGAAGCTCGCATCGGTGACGTAAAGGTTGTCGAGCTCGTGCGCCTTGCAGTCCACGTCCAGCACCGAGCTCGCCGGGTCGGTGCCGAAGCGCAGCGTGCCGGCCTGGTGCGCGGTGCCGCCGATCGGCGTGTCCTTGCCGAGGTAGAGCTCGCGATCGAACAGGTGCGGATGGATGTCGAGCCCGTTGCACAGGCCGTGCAGCTTGTGCTTGAGCCGCTTCAATCCTTCCATGTTGGTCTCGGTGAGGTCGAGATGGACCTTGCCGTTCTTGTAGAAGATGCGGTTCTGCGCCAGCGGCAGGTCCTCCGCCGTCAGCCAGAAGTCGATCGAGTGCTTGGCGATGTAGTCGAACGGCATCTCCGGCAGCCATTGCAGGAACTTCGGCAGCCCTTCGCCGTGCACCTGCACGCCGTCCGACTTGCCGACCATCTGGATGTGGCCGAGCGGATACTCCCAGTCGTCGCTGCCGAAATAGAAGTCGTTCAGGCCCAGCGTCTTCTGGAACTTGGTCGGGTTCGGGATCTTCGACACCGCCAGCATGGTCGAGTTGTTGTGCCGCATGTAGTTGCGGCCGACCTGGTCCGAGCCGTTGGCGAGCCCGTTCGGATGCGCGTCGTTGGCCGAGCGCAGCATCAGCAGCGCGGAGCTCAGCGCCCCGCAGGCGGCCACCACGATGTCGGCGGTGAACGTCAGGGGCTCGTCGTCGCGGATCACCTCCACCCCGGTGACGGTGCGGCCGGAGGCGTCGGTGGTGAGCTTCTCCACATAGGCGCGGGTCAGCAGGGTCAGGTTCGGGTGCGCCCGCAGCGCCGGGTCGACCGCGATCACCTGCGCGTCGGACTTGCCGTTGGTGGCGCAGGGGTAGCCGTCGAAGGCGCTGCACTTGCAGCACGGGCTGTCGGGCACAGGCACCCCGTCCTTTTCCGTCAGCAGCACCCCGACCGGCAGGTGGAACGGGTGGTGGCCGAGCCCCTTCAGCCCGTCGAACAGCTGCTGGATGCGCGGCTCGTGGGTGATCGGCGGGTAGGCGTAGGGCTTCGGCGACGGCGGCTCGGTGGGATCCTCGCCGCGGCGGCCGTGCACCTGGAACAGCTCCTCCGCCGTCTGGTAGTACGGCTCGAACACGTCGTAGCCGACCGGCCAGGCCGGCGAGATGCCGTCGGGGTGCACGATGGTGCCGAAGTCGCGCTCGCGCAGCCGGAACAGCACCGAGCCGTACACCTTGCTGTTGCCGCCGACGAAGTAGTGCAGGCCCGGATGGAAGGTGTCGCCGTTGCTGCTGTACCAGGTTTCGGTCGCCTGGTAGATGCCGTCGACGAACACCGCCTTGCTGTCCCAGTTCTCCCGGCCGCGCCGGAGGTAGTCGCCGCGCTCCAGCAGCAGGATGCGCTTGCCGGTCTGTGCCAGCTTCCAGGCCATGGTGCCGCCGCCCGGGCCGGAGCCGACGATGATGACGTCGTAGTGCTGGCTGCTGCTCATGGCGTCCGCGTTCCCGGTGCTGGTCGGGCGGGCAACGCGCCCGCGATTGTCTTGTTCCGGATCGCCTCGCGCCAGGAACCGGCCGGCCCCGCACGCGCTCTGCCCACGACCGGCAGCCCATCGCGTCCAGGCGGAGATCTCGCATCCATGACCGGCCTCAGCTTCATCGTTGTGCTCGGCGTCCGCTACCTGCTGGTGGTGCTGTTCTTCCCCTTCAGCGCGCTGGACAAGATCCTGAACTTCCGCGGCGCGGTCGGCCAGGCGCAGGAGATGGTGCCGTCGCGCGGCGCCGCCACGCTGATGCTGATGGCCGGCCTCGCGGTGGAGATCGTGATGCCGCTGTGCATCCTGACCGGCTACTGCGACCGCCTCGCCGCCTTCATCATGGCCGGCTACTGCATGGTCACCGCGCTGCTGTGGAAGCGGTTCTGGGCCACCGGCGACTTCTGGGCCGGCAGCGACAGCAAGGGCCGCGGCCTGTTCTGGGACTTCCTGAAGAATTTTTCCCTCGCCGGCGGCTTCCTGCTGATCACGCTGGGCAGCCTGACCCTGTCCTCCTTCCTGCAGCACCCGTTCTCCTCGACCCACCCCTATGCCAGCGCCGCCTACGGCCCGGTCGCCGGCGAAGGCACGCGACCGTGAACGCCGTTCACGGCAGCGCCTCCTGAGGCGCCGGCCCATGCAGGGCTTCGACAGCCGCGACGCGCGCTTCGACAATTACGTTCTCGGCAACGCCCCGCTGGAACAGCTCGGCGGCGGCTACCGCTGGATCGAGGGGCCGGTCTGGATGGCGGACTGGAACTGCCTCCTGTTCCAGGACCTGCCCAACAACCGCACCATGCGCTGGAGCCAGGCGGACGGGTTCTCGGTGTGGCGGGAGCCCTCGAACTACGGCAACGGCCAGACCCGCGACCGCCAGGGCCGCCTGGTCACCTGCTCGCATCGCGGCCGCTGCCTGTACCGCACCGAATGGGACGGCACGATCACCACGCTGGTCACCCACCATGACGGGTGCCGGCTGAACGCCCCGAACGACGTGGTGGTGAAGTCGGACGGCACGATCTGGTTCTCCGACCCGCTGTATGGCCTCCTCAACGACTACGAGGGCGGCCGGCAGCAGAGCGAGCAGCCGCCGGCGCTGTACCGCCTCGATCCGGACAGCGGCGACATCCGGGTGATGGCCGGCGACTTCGACGGCCCCAACGGCCTCGCCTTTTCCCCCGACGAGCGACGGCTCTACGTCGCCGAGACCGGCGACCAGACCCGGCCGAACCCCCGGCAGTACATCCGGGTGTTCGACGTGTCGCCGGACGGGCTGCACCTCGCCGGCGGCGACGTGTTCCACAAGGTCGAGCCCGGCTACTCGGACGGCTTCCGCGTCGACGAGGACGGCAACCTGTGGAGCAGTGCCGGCGACGGCGTGCACTGCATCGACCCGACCGGCCGCCTGCTCGGCAAGATCCTGGTGCCCTACACGGTGTCCAACCTCGTCTTCGGCGACCGCTACCGCTCGCGCCTGTTCATCGGCGGCTCGCACACGCTGTTCTCGATCTTCCTCAACCGGCGCGGGGCGCAGGTCCCGTGACCGTCGCCCGCATCGCCCGGTTCAGCCTGACCAGCGCCGACCCGGCGCGGCTGTCCCGGTTCTATGTCGACGCGTTCGGCTTCGTGCCGGCCCCGGCGCTGCACCAGCCCGCCACGCCCTATGGCGTGCCGGGGCAGGCCACGATCCACCGCCTGCGTCTCGGCGCGCAGGAGATCGAGCTGGTCGGCTTCGAGCAGGACGGCGCGCCCTATCCGGCCGGGAGCACCAGCCACGACGCCTGGTTCCAGCACCTGGCGCTGGTCACGTCCGACATGGGAGCCGCGCACGACCGCCTGTCGCGGCTCGAGGGCTGGCACGACATCAGCCGGGACGGCCCGGTGACGCTGCCGGAGTCCTCCGGCGGCGTCACCGCGTTCAAGTTCCGCGATCCGGAGGGCCATCCGCTGGAACTGCTGGCGTTCCCGCCCGGACTGGCGCCAGGCGCCTGGGCCGGGCGATCCGAGACCACGCCGTGCCTCGGCATCGACCATTCCGCGATCGTGGTCGCCGACGAGGTGCCGAGCCTCGCCTTCTACGCCGGCCTCGGCCTTTCGCTGAGCGCGCGCTCCTCCAACCAGGGCCCGGCACAGGTCCGCCTCGACGACGCGCCGGAGGTCGTCGTCGGCGTGCTCGGCCTGGACCCGCCCGCCGCTCCGCCGCATCTCGAACTCCTGGCCTATCGCAACCCGCCGGTGCGACCGGGCTCCGCGGGTGCGGCCGACATCGCCTGCACGCGCACGCTGATGGTCGCCGCCGACGCGTCGGAGCCGCCGCGGCTGCTGCACGACCCCGACGGCCACCGGGTGATGCTCGTCGACGGGTAGGATGCTCGGATCGGCGCGCAAGCAGGTGGTCGGCGTTCGGTTACCTAGCGAAAAGCGGCTGTGCCACCGTCGGCAAGGGACGGGCTTTGTGTGACATGATGCACACAAAGCCTCATAAAGCATGCCATCGCAAACGGAAGGCTGCGAATGGCAGAGTTGGTGTTGACCGACCCCAGGAAGACGGGGAAGCGCTGGTCGCGCACGGTCGGAGTGCTGGGGGAAGCGCTCGGCAGGCAGGTCACCCTGGCGCGTCGCCGCAAGCGCTGGACCGAGGAGGAGCTGGCCGCGAGGGCCCGGTTGTCGCGCTCGACGCTGGTGAAGATCGAGCAGGGAAAGGGCAACGTCGCGCTCAACGCGGTCCTGGAAGTGTGCTGGCTGCTGGAGGTTCCGGTTCTGGGGGTGACGGATCTGAAGGGCGCTGAGGCTCTGCTGCGCCGGACCGAGGCAGACCTGGAGCTGGTGGCGCAGCGGGTGCGTTCGCGGAAGAACGGGACGCCGAGCAGTGCCTTCTAGGAAAGCGGGCAAGGCGCCAGCCGACCTCTTCGTCTGGCTCTGGCTCCCTGGCCGGACGGAACCGGTGGTCGCGGGACGGCTGTTTGCGCGCCTGGATGGACGCGTGGGCTTCCTCTACGGCGACAGCTATCTCGATGCGCAGGGATCGATCCCGATCCACCTGCCCGAGTTGCCGTTGCGGTCCGGGCCGCAATGGCCGTCGGGCAACCTGAAGCTGGCGTCCTGCATCCGGGATGCGTCGCCGGATGCCTGGGGCCGTCGGGTGATCATCAACCGCGTGACCGGCAAGACCGGCGACGAGGCGGCAAGGGTCGAGCTCGACGAGCTGACGTTTCTTCGCCAGTCCGGATCCGACCGGATCGGGGCGCTCGATTTCCAGGACTCTCCCACCGTTTACGTGCCGCGGGAAAGCGCCAACGCGCCGATGGAGGAGCTGCTGGAGGCGGCCGCGCGGGTCGAGAAAGGGATCCCGCTGACGCCGACGCTGGACCGGGCGCTGAACCACGGAACGTCGATCGGCGGCGCCCGGCCGAAGGCGCTGGTGGTCGAGGGCGGGCAGAAGTTCATCGCGAAGTTCCCGGCCGGGAACGACACCTACGAGGTGGTGAAGGCCGAGTTCCTGTTGATGCGGCTGGCGCGTCTCGCGGGGCTGGACGTCGCACGGGTCCGGATGGTGAAGGCGGCGCACAAGGACGTGCTGCTGGTCGAGCGGTTCGACCGGGCAACGGGGAACGAGGGCTGGACGCGTCGGTGCATGGTGTCGGCCCTGACCTTGCAGGGCCTCGACGAGATGGAAGCCCGCCATGCCAGTTACGAGGACCTGGCGGAGATCATGCGCCAGCGGTTCGACCGGTCGGCAAAGGCGACGCGCGAGCTGTTCGGTCGCATCGTCCTCAACGTGCTGGGGGGAAACACGGACGACCATGCGCGAAACCATGCGGCGTTCTGGGATGGTGAAGCCCTGGCACTGACCCCGGCCTACGATCTCTGCCCGCAGGTCAGAACGGGTGGCACGGCCAGCCAATCGATGACGATCGACGGCGGGGACCGGCGCTCCCGGGTGGGAACCTGCCTCCAGGCGGCTCCCATCTACGGGCTGTCGCGTGCTGAGGCCCGCTCGGTGGTGGAAGCCCAGATGGAGACCATCCGGGCGGAATGGCGCGCCGTGGCCGACGAGGCCGGGCTGTCGGAGGTGGACCGCCGTCTGCTGGCAGGACGGGCGGTCCTGCACCCCTATGGATTCGAGGACCTGGACGGAACGGAAGCCTGCCTGGGAAGGCTGGCGGCCGAGATCGCGGCGGACATGCGGAGCTGAGTCTCCAGGCTGCCGGACCCGCCAGGCGCTTCCGGAACGGATCCGGGCCTCATACCAGCGGCGGCGGGTTCCACCTGCACAGGCCAGGGTCCTGCCCTGGACCCGCCAAAGAAACGGTCGCCCTTTGAAAACCCGATAAAGACTGATGGGGTCTGGCGCCTCCGGCTCCAGCGGATCGAGCTGCGAAGCAGATCGATGGGCGGAGCCCTGCGGCTTGCTCGCCCGCCGGTCAGGTCCCGACGCCGCTGGTATCGGAACGACACCTCCGCCGGCAGCGTCGCCCGCAGCACCGACAGGTCGCCGGTGCGACGCTTCCGCGCGTCCCGTATCGCCTCGATCGCGTCGCGGTCGCGCACGTCGTCCGGATGGTCCATCACCAGCAGCTTCAAGCGCAGCCGTCGCGACACCGCGCCGTGCGCACCCTGCCACCGCCCATGCACCTCGATCACGCTGAGCCCGTCGGGAAGCGCGGCGTCACCTCCCGGTCGAGGACGTCGCGCCAGGCCTGCGGGCCAACGCCCCCGTCGGGCCGGTCGGCAAAGCCGAGGCCGAAACGGAGCCGCATGTCGACCCGGCTACCGGTCACGAGCGGACGCGCCGGACCGGCCGACGCGCAGCCGTCCGGCAGCGCCCCTGCGAGCGGCAGAAGGGGCAGCGGACGGAACCTGGTCGGGCTCACAAGCGGCGGCCGTTCGCGGACGGCAGGATCGTCCCACGACACCGGCGCACCGCGCATCCGCACCGTCGCCGCGCAACGCCGCCCGACCGGTCAGCGGACCGGCAGGCCCCGGTTCAGCCGGCGCATGCCGTGCACGATCGCCCACACGGTCCAGAGCAGCCAGAGCACGCCCAGGGCCCAGGGGATCACCAGGAACACCAGGCCGATGCCGAAGGTGATGGCGCCGAGTCCCAGGATCACCGCGTGCAGCGCGCCGATCGCCAGAAAGGCCAGCACGCCGTGCCAGAAGATCCGGATCTGCCAGTCGAGGTGGCTGCGCGCGGCGCCGAAGCAGCGGCCGCGCCGCCAATAGGCCAGCAGCACGGCCATGAGGGCGGTGATGCCGGTGAGGAAGCCGAGGATGAGGAGGACGTAGTTCAGGCTCGCCAGGTCGCGGCCGGCGCGGTCGTCGGGGAAGAACGACACGTCGCCGGCCCCTGCGAACGCGTTGTATCGAACGGTCATCGGAACTGCTCCGGAGGCACGACGCCTCGCGACCACCCACATCGCAAGCGCCGTGCCAGGATCAACCCGTTGGAATCAGGAGGCGCCGTCAGGTGGGAATGGACGAACGCGCCAGCCTTTGGTCCGGCACGCCATCCGGCCTTTGTTCCGGGCGCCATCACGGCGCGGCGCGGAACAGCTTCAGCGACAGCCTGCGGCCGTTCGAATAGTTGATGCCCTCGACCAGCGCCAGCTGTCGCACCGCCAGCGTGTCGGCCGCCGCGCGCGCGCGGAACGCCGCCTCGTCGCGGCTGCCGACCAGGGCCAGCCCGCAGCGCCGGTCGCCGGACAGGAAGTCGGCCGCCGCCGGGGCGTTCACCAGCCTTGTGTCCTGGCCGGCGAGGAACACCAGGCTCGGCTCGCTGAACGAGGCGGAAGCCAGCACGCTGTCCGGGCACGGCCTGACCAGCGCCACCGTGCGGGCGATCCGCGGGCTGAGCCAGATCGCGTCCAGGTGCGGCAGCACGGCGGTGAACAGGCCGAAATAGATGATCACCGCGGCGCCGCACACCGACAGCAGCCCGTCCTGCACCCGCCTGCGCAGCAGCAGGACGGCCGACAACAGCAGCAGCGGCATCGACAGCACCGGGATCAGGATCGCCACCGGCGACAGCTCATGCTGCAGCCGCCACAGCAGCACCGGCCCCGCCGCCGCCAGCACGAGCCCGATCGCGAGCCAGAGCAGGCCGTAGGACGCCAGCAGCGCCCGCGCCCAGCCGGCTTCCGGCCGTCGCCAGCCGCCCGGCTGCGCCACCGCGGCCGCGGCCAGCAGGGCGATCGCCGGATAGGCCGGCAGCACGTAGTGCGGCAGCTTGGTGGCGATCAGCTCGAACACCAGCCAGTGCGGCACGATCCAGCACAGCAGGAACCGCACCGGCGCGCTGCGACGCCTGAGCCACACGAACGGGATCGCCATCGCCGCGAACAGGGAGCCGGGCCAGAACGCGACCGCGAACGCCAGGAGGTGGGTGCCGGGCGGCAGCCCGTGCGCCTGCTGCCCGGACGCCACCTTGCCGAGGAAGTTGGTGCCCACCGCGCGGCTGAAGAACAGCCCGTGGCTGCGCAGCGCGATCGCCACGCACCAGGGCAGCACGATCAGCAGCATCAGCGGCACCCCCCAGGCCGGGCGCAGCCGGCGCCACCAGCCGACGCGGCGTTCCACGACCGCCAGCGCCAGCGGCGTGCCGAAGGCCGGGATCAGCGCCACCGGCCCCTTCAGCATCAGCCCGACCCCCAGCGCCGCCCAGTACAGGGCGGCCACCCCGGACGGGGTGCGACGGGACGAGTCGCGGTCGCTCCAGGCGCGGAGCAGCGCCGTCTGCAGCGTCATGATCGCTGCCAGCAGGCAGCTGTCTATGGTCGCGAGGCGGCCTTCGGCGGTCATCAGCACCGACACCGCCAGCATCAGCGCGCCGAGCAGCCCGGCGGTCGGGCCGAACAGCGTCGCCCCCATGCGCGCCGTCAGAAGCACCGACAGCACCACCGCAAGCAGGGTCGGCAGCCGGTAGGCCCACACCTCGCGGCTTCGCAGCGTGCCGGTCGCGGCCACCGCGGCCGCTTCCAGCCAGTAGATCCCGGCCGGCTGCAGGTAGCGCGGCTGGTCCTGGAACCGCACGTCGACGAAGTCGCCCGAGCGCAGCATCTGCGCGCTCGCCTCCATGTAGCGCGGCTCGTCACGGTCGAACGGCGGCAGGCTGGCCCGTCCCGGCAGGAACAGGGCGGTCACCAGGGCGACGATCAGCGCGTGATGGCGAAGGGTGAGCATCGGATCTCCGCCGGGCGGGGGTAGGAAACCCCCGACCCCATCGGGGCCCGGTTGTCAGCGTTCCGTCAGCCTTGCCGGAACATGGGTGCGAGACTGCAGCCAGATCACGCCGGCGGTGTCGCGTATGCCGACCAGGGCGCGCTGGAGGTTGGTGTATTTCGAGCTGCCGTGCAGCCGGGCGCGGTGGCGCACCGGATAGCAGATCAGCGGGCTGCCGTAATGCCCGAACAGCGCCGGCAGGAACCGGTGCACGCCCTCGAACTGCGGCAGGCGCAGGAAGTCGGCGCGGCGGAACAGCTTCATCGGCGCCCCGGTGTCCGGGCAGCCGTCGTTCAGCAGCCGGCGGCGCAGCCCGTTGGCGAACCGGGTGGCGAATCGGCGGGACAGGGTGTCGTGGCGCTTGAGCCGGACGCCCACCACCAGCGGCCCCGGCATGGCAGGCCCGGCCTCCAGGGCATGGGCCAGCATCGGCGCGATCTCGGCGGGGTCGTCCTGGCCGTCGCCGTCGATGGTGGCGATCCAGGTGCCGCGCGACGCCTCGATGCCGGTGCGCAGCGCCGCCGACTTGCCGCAGCGGCGGTCGTGGCTGACCACCCGCAGGCCCGGCAGCACGTCGCGCGCCGCCAGCAGGGCGGCGACGGTGCCGTCGGTGCTGCCGTCGTCGACGAACACCACCTCGTGCGGCGGCAGGGAGCGGAACGCGTCCGCCATCTCCGCGCACACCGGGCGTATGTTCTCCGCCTCGTTCAGCACCGCGGCCACGATCGACAGCAGCGGCGGCGGCTCGGTGTCCGGCACCAGGGCGGACCGTCGGGGCTGTTCGTTCACGCGGGAACGCGGGTGGAGAACGAGGCCGGCAGGGCGGCGATGGCGCGGTCGACCAGCGCCGCGTCGGCCTCAGCGGTCAGCGCCTCCGACACCGCGGCGCGCGCCGCCTCGGTGGCGACGTCGGCCGCCACGTTGCGTATCTCGGCCACCGCGGCGCGCTGCGTCGCCGCGATGCGCTCCTGCGCCAGGCGCTCGCGCCGCCGGGCGGTCAGCTCGGCATCGCGTTGCGCCGCCTCGGCGATGCGTGCCGCTTCCGCCCTGGCGTTCTCGACCAGTGTTCTCGACTCCGCGAGGGCCGCGTCCCGCTCCCGCTTCGCCTCTGCCAGCATCGCTTCCGCCTCGCGCCGCAGCCGGGCCGCCTCGTCCAGCTCCAGCCGCACCTCGGCCGCCCGCCGGTCGAGCAGCGCCACCAGCGGGCGCCACAGCCGGCGCCCGAACAGCACGAAGAACAGGATGAACGCGACCGTGTACCAGAAGCGCGGCTCGTGCAGGAGGGTGGCGACGTCCATGGGGGTCCCCGTGATCAGGCGGCGCGGGCGGCGAGAACGGCATCCACCTTGGACGCCAGCAGCGCGTCGTCCGCCGATGCGCCGGTCAGCCGCTCGACCAGGGTGCGCGCGGTGTCGGCGGCGACGCCGCGCAGCGCCCCCATCGCCGCGTCGCGGGCGGCGGCGACCTCCGCCTCGGCGCGGACGATCTCGGCC
>CALMVN010000169.1:8514-27135 GCA_937873225.1 uncultured Acetobacteraceae bacterium | reverse complement strand
GCTTGCAACTGCTCGGCCATGTTCAGCAAATAGCGGCCGTCGCCATCCGCCATGGCGCGCAGCGTGGCGCGCGCATCCGGGTTAGAGGCAGCGGCCGGCCTGCCTCCGCCTCGGCGCGGACGATCTTGGCCTCCAGGCGCTCGTTCATCTCTCGGGTGGCCGCCGCGGCCCGCTCGCGCGCCTCTGCCACCACCGCGTCGACGATCCCGCTCGCCTCCGCGGCGGCGTCGCGACGGGCGCGGCGCAGCTCGGCCACCGCCCGGTCGGCCTCGCCCCTGGCCGCCTTGGCCGCGTCGAGATCGCCCTCGATCCGGGCGCGGCGCTCGGCCAGCACCGCGCCCACCCGCGGCAGCGCCGACCGGCTCAGGACGAGGTAGAGCAGGAGGAAGATGACCGCGCCCCAGAACACCTGCCCGGTGGTGAGCGGGTTGTTGAACTGCAGCTGCGGCATGCCGGCGGCGAGGGCGGGTGCTGCCGCGGTCGTCGCGAGGACCGACAGAAGGCCGAGGGTCGCGCGCGACATGGAACCGCTCCGGTGCGTCAGACGAACAGGATGATGAAGGCGATCACCAGGGCATACAGCGCCACCGCCTCGGTCAGGGCGAAGCCCAGGATGCCGAGGCCGAACACGTGCGGACGGGCAGCCGGGTTGCGGCCGATCGCGCTGACCAGGGCGGCGAAGATGTTGCCGATGCCGACGCCGACGCCGGCGAGGGCGATCACGGCGAGTCCGGCGCCGATGTAGCGGGCGGCAGCGAGATCCATGGGAACGTTTCCTTGGGTTTGATGAGAGGAGCCGGGCCGGGGCGATGCGTCAGTGCGCGACCGCCTCGCGCAGGTAGATGCAGGTGAGGATGGCGAACACGTAGGCCTGCAGGCCGCCGACCAGCAGCTCCAGCGCCATCAGGGCGACGTTGATCGCGAGCGGCGCGATCCCCAGCACCGGGCCGATGATGTGGATGCCGCCCAGCATGATGGTGAAGGCGGCGAACATCTCGAACATCACGTGGCCGGCCATCATGTTGGCGAACAACCGGACCGACAGGCTGATCGGGCGCGACAGGTAGGACAGGATCTCGATCGGCACCAGCAGCGGCGCCAGCGCCACCGGGGCACCCTCCGGCAGGAAGTGGCCGAAGAAGCCGAGCCCCTGCTCGCGCAGCGCCACGATCAGCCCGACGGCGAACACCAGGATCGCCAGCCCCGCGGTCACCGCGATGTGGCTGGTGAAGGTGAAGGCCCCGGGCACCAGGCCGATGTAGTTGCCGACCAGGATGAACGCGAACAGGGTGAACACGAACGGGAAGAAGCGCCGGCCCTCCGGCCCGATCTGGTCGGTCGCCATGGTGTGGATGAAGTCGTACAGCAGCTCGGCCGCCGCCTGCAGACGGCCCGGCACGATGGCGCGCGGGCTCATGCCGACATACAGCACGAGCAGGATGACCGCGGACGCGATCACCATCATCAGGTTGGACTGGCTGAAGCGCAGGCTCGCCCCGAGCGATCCCAGGACCGGGTGCAGCGCGAACTGTCCCAGTGCGTCGATGGTGTGTCCGCCCGCCAAGACCCGCTCCCCCCTTCAACCGCGACCCTGGCTCTTTCGGCCAGTCGGTGCCGGCGCGACCAGCCGCCACACGTTGACGATGCCCGCGATCCCGCCGAGGAACGCGAACAGGATCAGGAACAGCGCCCTGGTTCCCGTCAGGCGGTCCAACCCCCAGCCGATCGCCAGACCCACCAGAAGCGCCGAAACGAGCTCGACGCCGACCCGGAAGAACACCGCCATGGCGGACGCGTCGGTCGTCCTCCCATCGATCCGGGAAGGCTCAGGGTCCAGGCCCTGCCTGCTCCGCGCCTCCTGCAGCCTCCGGTCGAAGGAATCCCGGTCGGGCGTGTCCTCATCCATGGTCGCACCTTCCGCCGGGTGCCGCCGTCCACTACCGGCGGTGCAACGACCTGTCAAGGAACCGCGCCAGCCGCCTCAAGCCGGCCGCCTCAATAGGAGGCCGGGCCGTTCTCCGCCACGCGCAACGCAACGCCTTCGAACAGGGACTGGCCGATATAGCCGTTCGGACCGCCGGTTCCCGGCGGGATCGCGAACAGGCCGCCGCCGACATGGGTGGCGTACTGGTTCAGCAGGTCGCGCTTCGACATCTTGTCGAAGATGCGCACGAAGCCGGCGCGCGGGTCGCGCTGGTAGCAGACGAAGAACAGCCCGGCATCGTATTCCAGCCCCTGGTGCCAGGGCGGCCAGCGCTCGGCGACGAAGTTCAGCCCGTCATTATAGGAGTAAGACCGGCGCAGGATCTGCGCGCCGTCGTTGCTGGCGGCAGACGCCAGCCGCACGTGGGCGTTCTCGTCGATCAGGGGGTTGCCGTCGTGGTCCACCGCGTCGAGGTCGAGCGGGGCGAACTCGCCGCCGCCGGTCAGCGGCGCGCCGGACTGCTTGGAGCGACCGAACACCTGCTCCTGGAACGACAGGGCGGTGCGGTCCCAGTGCTCCAGGGCGATGCGGATCCGGCGCGCCACCAGGTAGGAGCCGCCCCGCATCCAGTCCGCGTCGCTGCCGTCGGCCCACACCACCTCGTCCGCGGTGCCGGACACGTAGCGCCTGCCGCCGGCGACCGCGCTGGCCTGGTCCGGCCGGCGCGAGATCGGGTTCTGGGTGCCGTCCTTGAAGCCCAGGAGGTTGCGCGGCGTGTCCTCGGCGGCGAACTGGGCGGAATAGCCGTTCTGGATCCAGCGCAGCTGCGCCACCCCGTCGGCGATCCGCGCCAGCTGGCGCACCGCGTGGAACGCCACCTGCGGGTCGTCGGCGCCGGCCTGCACCGACAGGTCGCCGCCGGTGCCGCCGGGGACGAGCTGGTCGCCGTTGAACCGCTTCAGGTCGACCAGCGCCGCCGGCCGGCGCGCGCGCAAACCGTAGCGGTCCTGCCCGTCCTTCTCGAACAGGCCGCTGCCGAAGCCGAAGGTGACCGTGAGCCGGGCCGGGCCCAGCCCGACTGCCTCGCCGCTGTCGGCGGGCGGGTGGTCCGGGTTGCCGTCGCTCGCCGCCGCGGTCTGGCCGCGCGTCATCCGGCGCGCCGCCTCGGTCCATTGCCGCATCAGGCGCGCCACCGACGGGCCGTCGGCGGTGACCAAGTCGAAGGCGACGAAGCAGCTGTGGTTCTGCAGCGGGGTCAGGATGCCGGCCTGATGGGGGCCGTCGAACGATTCCGGCACCGCCCGCGAGGCGCCCTGGCTGCCCGCGGACACGCCCTTGGCCTGCGGCAGCGACGCGGCGGCCGCCCGCGCGCCGGAGAACGGGCATAGGGCGCCCGCCACGGCCAGGCCACCGGCTCCCTTCAGGAAGCCGCGGCGCGCCTGGACCGTGGCGTCAGGCGGGTCGGTCTGGTCGTCGGACAACGCTGCCGGTTCCTCGTTCGGGGGAGTCTAGTGGGACAGGACGAGCGTGTTCACGTCGTCCTCGACATAATAGAAGCCATCGCCCTTCGGCGTCACGGCGAGGCCGAACAGGTCGCCGTTGCCGGCCGGCTGCTGCGCCCGGTCCACGTCGATCCACTGCGCCGCCACCTGCCGACGGTTCAGCGGGTCGACCTCCACCACCTGGCCGTTCAACGCGTTGGTCACCAGAAGGTGGCCGTTCGGCGCGTTTACAAGGGCGAGCGGCCGATGCAGGAACCCGCCCGACGTGACCACGGTGCCGGTGCCGGCGCTGGTGGTGCGGGTCAGCGCGTCCGGGATGCCGACGATCCGGTTGCCGATCGCGTCCGACACGTAGATCGAGCCGTCCGGCCCGAGCGCCACCCCGGTGGGCCCGACGATGAACACCCCCTTGTCCGGCGCCTCGGCGAAGCCGTCCGCCACCACCGTCATGCCGGCGACGCGCGGCCTCCCCCCGGCCGGGACCTGCAGCTCCAGGCGCACCACCGTCGCCCTGTACACCGGGTGCGCGGTCGCCCCGGCCGAGGGCGCGCCGACGCCGTAGCCGGTGTTGCTGAAGAACAGGGTGGCGCTGTCGCCGCGGTCGATCACCGCCATGTTGCCCCAGGGCCCGTTGATCTTCGGCCCGCTCCACACGTCCGCGACGTGGCCCTCCTTGTCGAACAGGATCAGGCAGCCGTCGCCCTTGGTGGCGGTGGTGCCGTCCTGGCTGGGCAGGGAGCCGATGATCACCCAGCCGGTCTTCAGCACCGCCATCGCCGTGGTCAGGCCCACGCCGCCGGGACAACGCTGGAGGTTGCGCGGCACCGAGGCGAACAGCGACAGGTCCTGGGTCTGCGGGTCGATCTGCACGATCGTGGTGCCCAGCCCCTGCAGGTTGCCGCTGTTGTTGAAGTTGCCCACCAGCACGTGGTCGCGCACCAGACGGCCGGCGCTGACCGGCGACACCACCACCGCATAGGGGTTCTGGTCGCCGTTGGCGGGCACCGTCGAGGACACCGTGCTGCGATGCTTCAGCCCGGCCAGGAACGGCGCGTCCACCGCGGCCGCCGGCAGGGCCGCGAGGCAGAGCGCGATCGCCGGCAGGGCGCGGCGCAGGAAGGAGGAGGTCATCGGGATCTCCGGACGGGGAAACATGAACACTGTTCAGAAGACGATGGTGCTGCGCACGCCGAGCACCAGCTCGTTCGCGATCCGCCGGTCGGGCGCGTCCGGGTCGGCGATGCCGCCGCCGGGGTCGAAGATGTACTGCGCATCGGGCTGCAGCGTCAGCCAGCCCACCGGGACGTACTGGTATGTCAGCTCCAGGTAGCTTTCGGAGGAACGGAGCGGCGCGTAGGTGCCGGGGTTCAGGCGGGCGAAGTCCTGGTCGGCCTCGAGCGCGTGGCGGCCGATCTTGGTGAAGCCGCCGGCGAAGCCCAGCGTGTCGTTGTCCCGTCCCGGCAGCGGGGCCTTCATCACCAGGCCGAGGTTGGCAGCGAAGTCGACGAGGTTGCGGTCTCCCGGGGCACCCATCAGGCGGGTGAACAGGTTGACCGAGCGCGCCCCTCCCCCGCCTTCGCGCCAGACCATCTGGTCGATCACGCCGTAGACCGCGTAGTCGTGCCGGCGCGGCAGGCCCTGGCCGTCGCTTCCCGGGGCTCCCAGCAGGCCGCCCCGGTCGTCGTATCGCCCGTCGGGAAACGAGGCGGTGTCGAACCAGGCGCCGATCTTGTAGACGCCAGGCAGGCCGCCGCTGTCCCCGCTCCCGCCGCCCGAGTTCATGCCCGGGCCGCTGCTCTGGCCGCCGAGCACGGTGTCGCCGCCGGAAGGCTGGTCGAGGGCGAAGTCGAGCTCGGCGATGAACAGCGCGCCGGTGCCGAGGTTGAACAGCGCGCCGCTCTTGTCCGCGTCCGTCTGCGTGTCGTTCTCGAACGGGCCGCCGGGCGGGTTGTCGTCGTAGACGCCGCCGAGCAGGCTGAACGGCCCGGCGCTGCCGCGCAGCCGCACGCCCAGCGAGGCCAGCGGGTAGGCCGGGCCGCCGGCGTACATGTCGTAGGACGGCAGCGCCGGCCAGCCGAACATGGTGTTGGCGAACACGCTGGCGCTGGCGCTGCCGATGTACTCCTGGTCCAGGCTCTGCTGGCCGATCTTGAGGTCGAGGTCGCCGTCGCGGAACTGCTGGTCGTACCACAGCTCCCACAGCCGGGTGGCGCGGCTGGCCTCGATGCCGCTGATGGTGTCGAGGTTGTCGAGGTTGTCCTGGCTCAGGCTGCGGCCGTGGATCTGGAACGCGCTCACGTTGATCGTGCCGCCCTGCAGCCCGATGGCGCGGCCGAGGTCGATGCCCACGCTCATCTCGGTCAGCCCGTCATAGTCCGCGCCCCGGTGGAGGCCGCCGGTGGGGTTGCCGAACACCTCGCTGATCTCGTCCAGGCCGAACGACACCCCGTACTGGCCGAGCCACGGGCGGGCGCCCCAGATCGGCCCGAGCAGGTTGCTGGAGGTCGCCTGCGCCAGGGCCGCCTCGGGCAGGCCGATCCCGATCGATCCGGCGACCGCCAGGGTTCTCAGACTTGTTCCAATCCGCAACCGACATCTCCAAGGCAGGTCACACCGTGCCGTTAATGCAAATCATTCGCATCAGCATCTAGAGCCGGAGGATGCCGGTGTCAACCGGAGGAGCGGGACGGTAGCGTCTCAATCCGAAACCGGCATTTAGGACTAGCTTCGCTGACTCTCCCAATGATCTAGACCGGGCTCTAGATTGGCCGGGCAGCCTGCTGGCCTAACCGGGAAGCTGTGGAGCGTGGAGGACGTGGTGGCGCGGATCGAAGCACACGCGGAAGCGCCGAAGGCTCGTGGATCGCATAAGCAGCAAGCATGATGCAGCAGGATTTGCTCATGACGTGCCTCTCCTCCGCGCTAGGCGCTTATGGCTTTTGGGCTGTCAGACGCGATATGCGGCGCAGGCGCACATCGTCTAGACTTCTACAGTTTTCTGAGAAAGCTCAGCCGAGACGCTATTGGGCTGTAATGGCTTTCAACGCTCTGGCGGTGAGTATGATGATCGCTGGGGCGATCACCCTGGGTGTAAGTATTCTTTGGCATCGGATTTCAAACTGAGACCCTGATAGAGGGACCGGCCGCTTGTGGACCGCGCCCTGCCCCTCCTACATCCGCTCGCTGCCGGAGCACCGGCCGCCCAGGGGGTTCAGGCGTGGAAAGCTGGCTCGACCGTCACGCCGAACTGGCCCGCCTCGCGGAGCGCCAGCTGTTCTTCGTCGACGGCCAGCCGCGCTCCGGCACCACCTGGCTGCAGCAGATGCTCGACAGCCATCCGGAGGTGTCGTGCCGAGGCGAAGCGCAGTTCCGCGACCACTGCGCGGTGCCGCTCGACCGGGCGATGCGTCAGCGGTTCGCGGCGCTGCACGAGCGCAACACCAGCATCTTCGGCCATACCGGCGGCTATCCGCTGCCGGACCCCGGCGACACGCAGTTCCTGCTCGGCACCGCGATCCTGTCGGCGTTCCGGCAGCAGGCGGCCGGCAGCTCCGCCCGGGCGATCGGCGAGAAGACGCCGGGCAACCTGTTCTTCTTCCCGCAGCTTCGCGCGCTGTTCCCCGGCGCCAAGCTGATCGGCATCGTCCGCGACCCGCGCGACGTGATCAGCTCGAACTGGCACCGCTTCCAGGACCGGCCCGGCGCCACGGACGCGGACCGGACCGCCTTCGTCCGGCAGGTGCTGCCGATGGCGGTGCGGTGGATGCGGGCGATGCTCGACGCAGGGGAGAGTTACCCGGAGCATTTCCGCGTGGTCAGCTACGAGTCGCTGCACCAGGCGCCGGAGCCGGCGCTGGCGACGCTGTTCCGGTTCCTGGGGGTTGCGGACGACGCGGAGGTGGTCGCCGGCTGCGTCGCGCAGACCACGTTCGCGGTTCTGGCCGGGCGTCCGGCGGGGATGACGCAGAACGGCGCCTTCTTCCGCCACGGCGCACCCGGCGATTGGCCGAACACCCTGACGCCGGAGATGAACGACATGGTGCTGCGCGCGCTGGCCTGGAGCTTTCCGCATTTCGGCTGGCAGGCGTGAGGCGCTGGCGGCGCTCCATGCCGAGGAACTACGAGGCCACACGGTGATGGCGGCCTCGGCTCGAGGCCCGTCCTACGGCAGGCCGAGCGGCGAGATGGCGTAGAGCTTGTTGTTGGTGGCGCCGATGGTCGCGTAGCCCGAGCCCCAGTACAGCGTGCCGAGGCTGATCGCCGGCGCCGCGATCGCAGCGCCGCCGCTCTGCACGGTGCGCAGGACGGTGCCGGTGGCGGCGTCCAGCGCCACGAAGTTGCCGGCCGCGTCCTCGCCGTACACCACGCCGTTGGCGACCGACACCGAGCCTTCCGCGTCGGCCAGCGCACCGGCCGGCGGCGGGCTGCCGCTGCTGCTCGCCGGCACCGGCGCTGGGGACGCGGTCGGAGTCTGCCACAGGATCCGTCCGGTGGCCGGGTCGAGCGCCGACCAGAAGCCGCCGTTGGTGGTCCGGCCCGACGGAAGCAGGGTGGTGGTCACGTAGGCGGAGTTGGCGCTCGGCACGTAGAGGCGGGTGCCGTCGGTGGCGGTGCCCCACTCGATGCCGCCGCGCGGGCCGTCCGGGCTGACCTGGGTGCCCCAGACGATCCGGCCGGTGTCGCGGTTGATGGCGAAGTAGGCGCCGCTCTTCTGGCCGGCGCCGACCAGGTCGGTCTTCGTGCCGCTGATCGTCGCGGTGAACAGGTTGGCGCCGGAGCCGAAATCGACGTCGAGGCCGGTCGGCGTCGGGCAGGGCGTGGCGGGCGGCTGGCTGCTCGGGGAGCAGGACACGGTCCAGGTGTCGGCGTGGGCGAAGCGGTCGCCCCAGTTCACCGCGCCGGTGTTGATGTCGAGCGACAGCACGCTGTCGATGTGGTCGGTGGCGGGAAGGCAGGCGTCGAGCGCCGTGGGCGTGGTCGCCTTGGCCTGGCAGGCGGCGACGGCGGCGGGCACGGAATAGTTGTTGCCGGTGGTCACGTAGAGCGCCGAGCGGGCCTGGTCGACCGCGATGGTGCTCGACCACACCGCGCCGCCGGTATAGCCGGCGGGGATGACGAAGGTCTGCCACACCACCTTGCCGGTGCCGGCGTCGAGCGCTGCGACCGAGCCGCGGAAGTCGGGCACGAAGCCGGGGATCTTGTCGGCCAGCGTTTCCTGGTCCGAGGACACGCCGACATAGACGCGGCCGTTCGACACGACCGGCGACGAGGTGATGATGGCGCCCTGGTTGGTGGCGAGCGTGGTCTGCCACAGGAGCGCGCCGGTGTCCTTGGACAGGGCGAACACGGTGCCGGAAGCCTGGTCGCCGACCACCACCGCGTTTGGCGTGATGGCCGGGCTGACCCGCGAATAGGAGCCGGAGTTGCCGGTCAGGGCGGGCAGCTTCGCCTGCCACACGACGCGGCCGGTGACGGCATCGAGCCGCCAGACCGATCCGCCGGAGTCCGAAACGTAGACCGCGTCGTTCTCGACCGTCGGGGTGCTCTGCACCTCGCCGCTGGCGGTGAAGGTCCAGCGCAGCGACAGGTACGGCAGGGTCGCCTGGCCGAGGATGAACTCGGCCGGGGCGTCGTGGTTGTCGGTCAGCCCGTTGCCGGCGCTGGTCCAGGACAAATCCGACGCCAACTGGCCCAGGGAGATGGCAGGATCGGCGGCACGGGCGCCGGCAACGGCCCCGCAACACAACGCCGCACCGACTGTTGCGCCGCACAACAACAATCCGGACTTCGACATGTGGCAGATCCCATCGAATTCTTTTCGATCTGCCGCTTCTACATGTTCCTCTTCAGGGTCGCGAAATCACCATCAGTCCAGCTCGGAGCAGGTTCCTTTTCAATCGGCCGCCTCGGCATAGGTGTCGGCGGACGGACAGGAGTACACGAGGTTGCGGTCGCCGTAGCCGTTGTCGAGCCGGCCCACGACGCCAGTCAGGGCTGAGCAGGTCGCGGGCGGTGTGCGGGGCGTGGCGCAGGACGGGGTCGGCCACCGCCACCCGTCCCTCCTCGACCGGCTGACGAACCCCATCTTCACGCTGGTATGTGTATCTCATATGAGATACAAAGTGGCTTTCAAGGCCGCTGGATGGAGAAATCATGGGTGCCACGACGATGCTGCACGTCCGCGTGGATGGCGAGGTCAAGGACCAGGCGGCAAAGGCTTTCGAGCGCATGGGCCTGACGATGTCCGAGGGCTTGCGGGTGTTCCTCCGTCGGGTTGCAACCGACCAGGCGCTCCCGTTCGCCCTTCAGGTCCCCAACGCGACGACGCGAGCGGCAATGGAAGAGGCGCGCGGCATGGATGCCCGCTTCGGGACGGGCGAGGAGCTGATGGACGACCTTTCTGGTGGCCGCCGCTAGACGGACCTCCCTGCCCAGGGCGTCGGACTGCACGGGCGAGTTCCGGAAGGACTGGGAGCGGCTCATGCGCTCCGGTCGCTACGATATGAACCGCCTCAAGGCGGTCATGCTGCACCTGATCGCGAACGACGGGCCTCTTCCGGCCGAGCGGAGGGACCACGAGCTCCAGGGCGATTACAGGGACCACAGGGAGTGCCACATCGGAGGCGACTTCCTGCTCATCTACAGGCTGAATGACACCGGCAAGCGGCCTGGCGTGATCTTCGTCCGGACCGGGACCCACTCGGAGCTGTTCAGGGAGTAGGGCGGGTGACGCTGCCGACGGGTCGGCGCGCGATCTCCACCTTCGTGCTGTCCGTCGCCGTTCACGGCGCGTCCGACCTGGCGGGACACCCTCGCAATGACCGCCTTCGACGCTGGTGACCCGTTGGTCCAGGATCGCCATGATCAAACGGGCCGTGAAATCCACCGCCGCGTGATGTCTTCAATCGGCTGCCTCGGCGTAGGTGTCGATCGGCGGGCAGGAGCACACGAGGTTGCGGTCGCCATAGCTGTTGTCGAGGCGGCCGACGGGTGGGAAATACTTGTCGCCGTGCATGCCGCCCGGGAAGCAGCCGGCGGCGCGCTCGTACGGGCGGTTCCAGTCCGTGGCCAGCAGGTCGCGCGCGGTGTGCGGCGCGTGGCGCAGGGCCGAGTCGGCCACAGCCACCCGCCCCTCCTCCACCGCGCGGATCTCGTCGCGGATCGACAGCATGGCGTCGCAGAACCGGTCCAACTCGGCGCGGGACTCCGACTCCGTCGGCTCGATCATGAAGGTGCCGGCGACCGGGAAGCTGACCGTCGGCGCGTGGAAGCCGTGGTCGATCAGGCGCTTGGCGATGTCGTCCACGGTGATGCCTGAACTGTCCTTGAACGGGCGCAGGTCGATGATGCACTCGTGCGCGACGCGGCCCTGGGCGCCGCGGAACAGCACCGGGTAGGCGCCCTGGAGGCGGCGCACGACGTAGTTCGAGTTCAGGATCGCCACCTCGGTCGCCCGGCGCAGGCCGGGAGCACCCATCAGCAGCATGTAAGCCCAGGAGATCGGCAGGATCGAGGCCGAGCCGTAGGGGGCGGCCGACACGGCGTGCTCGCCGCCGGCGTCCGGACGGCCGGGGAGGAAGGGTGCCAGGTGCGCGCGCACGCCGATCGGGCCCATGCCGGGGCCGCCGCCGCCATGCGGGATGCAGAAGGTCTTGTGCAGGTTGAAGTGGCTGACGTCGGCGCCGTAGCGGCCGGGACGGGCCAGGCCGACCTGGGCGTTGAGGTTGGCGCCGTCGAGATACACCTGCCCGCCCGCCTCGTGCACCAGGTCGCAGATCTCGCGGACGTGCTCCTCGAACACGCCGTGGGTGGAGGGGTAGGTGATCATGATCGCGGCCAGGCGGTCGCGATGCACCGCGATCTTCGCCTGGAGGTCGTCCACGTCGACGTTGCCCTCGCGGTCGCAGCCGACCACCACCACGCGCATGCCGGCCATCTGCGCCGAGGCCGGGTTGGTGCCGTGCGCGGAGGCCGGGATCAGGCAGATGTCGCGCTCGGCATGCCCTTGCGCGCGGTGGTAGCCGCGGATCGCCAGCAGCCCGGCATATTCGCCCTGCGCCCCCGAGTTCGGCTGCAGCGACACCGAGTCGTAGCCGCTGATGGCGCACAGCTTCGCCTCCAGGTCGGCGAACAGCTCGGCGTAGCCCTCCGTCTGGTCCGCGGGCGCGAAGGGGTGGATGTCGCAGAAGCCGGGCCAGGTGATCGGGACCATCTCCACGGTGGCGTTCAGCTTCATGGTGCAGGAGCCGAGCGGGATCATGGTGCGGTCCAGCGCCAGGTCGCGGTCCGACAGGCGGCGCAGGTAGCGCAGCATCTCGGTCTCGGAGCGGTGGTCGTGGAACACCGGATGGGTCATGAACGGGAGGTCGCGGCGCAGGGCGGCGGGGATCGACTCCGTGCGGGCGAGGCCGTCCTCCGCCACCGTGCCGCCGCCGAACGCTGCCCAGACCGCGCGCACCGTGTCGGGGCCGGTGGTCTCGTCGACGCTGATGCCGATCCGGCTGTCGTCGACGCGGCGCAGGTTGATGCCGCGCCGGACCGCCTCGGCCAGGACCCTATCGGTGCGCTCGCCGGTACGGACGGTGACGGTGTCGAAGAAGGCGTCGTTCTCGACCGGATGGCCGAGTGCCGCGAGGCCGGCGGTGAGCGCCTGTGCAGTGCGGTTCACCCGGCGCGCGATCGCCTGCAGGCCGTCCGGGCCGTGGTAGACCGCGTACATGGACGCGATCACCGCCAGCAGCACCTGGGCGGTGCAGATGTTGGAGGTCGCCTTTTCCCGGCGGATGTGCTGCTCGCGGGTCTGCAGCGCCAGCCGGTAGGCCGGGCGCCCGGCGTCGTCGATCGACACGCCCACCAGCCGGCCCGGCATCGAGCGCTTGAACGTGTCGCGCACCGCCATGTAGGCGGCGTGCGGGCCGCCATAGCCCATCGGCACGCCGAAGCGCTGCATGGAGCCGATGGCGATGTCCGCGCCGAGCGCGCCGGGCGGGGTCAGCAGCGTCAGCGCCAGCGGGTCGGCGGCCATCGCCACCAGGGCGCCGGCACCGTGCAGGCGCGCGATCAGCGCGCGCGGGTCGCGGATGCGGCCAAGGGTGTCGGGATACTGCAGCAGGGCGCCGAACACGGTGGCCGGGTCGAGTCCGTCTCCCGGGTCCGCCACCAGCAGGTCGATGCCGAGCGGCTCGGCGCGGGTGCGCAGCACCGCGATCGTTTGCGGGTGGCAGCCGGCGTCGACCAGGAACGCCATGGCCCTGGACTTCGCCATCCGCCGGCACAGCGTCATCGCCTCGGCCGCCGCGGTGGCCTCGTCGAGCAGGGAGGCGTTGGCGACGTCGAGGCCGGTCAGGTCGCAGACCAGGGTCTGGAAGGTCAGCAGCGCCTCAAGCCGGCCTTGCGCGATCTCCGGCTGGTACGGCGTGTAGGCGGTGTACCAGGCCGGGTTCTCCAGGATGTTGCGCTGGATCACCCCCGGCAGCACCGTGCCGTGGTAGCCCTGGCCGATCAGGGTGGTCAGCACCCGGTTGCGGCCTGCCACCGCGCGCAGCCGCGCCAGCACCTCGGGCTCGGTCAGCCCGGTCCCCAGCGACGCCTCCGCCCGCCACTCCGCCTCGTCCAGCAGGATCGAGGCCGGCACCGTCTGCCGCGTCAGCGTATCGAGGTCGGGCGCATCGATCGCGTCCAGCATGGCGGCGATCTCCGCCTCGTCCGGGCCGATGTGGCGGCGGGCGAACGAGTCCGCAGGCGCCTGCGTGTCGGTCCAGAGTCCGGTCTCGGTCATTCGGGCACTCAGCGCTTGTAGGTGGGAACGATGAAGGGCAGCGGGCTGACCGTGACCGGGACGATCCGGCCGCGCAGCTCCGCCACCAGGGTGGTGCCGGGCGGCGACAGCGCCCGGGACACGTAGCCCATCGCCACCGGCGCCTGCAGGGTGGGCCCGAACGCGCCGGAGCTGACGTGGCCGACCGCACGGGCGGTGTCCTCCGGCCGGAACAGGGGCGCACCGGCGCGCAGCGGCGCCCGCCCCTCGGGGCGGAGCCCGACGCGGCGGCGCGGGGCGCCGGTGGCCACCTGCTCCAGCACGATGCCGGCGCCGGGGAAGCCGCCGGCCCGCTCGCCGCCGGAGCGGCGGGTCTTCTGGATCGCCCATTCCAGCGACGCCTCGACCGGGGTGGTGCTGCCGTCCAGGTCGGAGCCGTACAGGCAGAGCCCGGCCTCCAGGCGCAGGCTGTCGCGGGCGCCGAGGCCGATCGGCAGCACGTCCGGCTGGGCGAGCAGCAGGCGCACGATCTCCTCGGCCCGGTCCGCCGGCATGCCGATCTCGTAGCCGTCCTCGCCGGTGTAGCCGGAGCGGGACACGGTGCAGTCCACGCCGCCAAGACGCAGGGTGCGGAAGTCCATGAACCGCATCGCCTGCGCGTCCGGCGCCAGTGCAGACAGCACCGCCACGGCGCCGGGGCCCTGCAACGCGACCAGCGCCCGGTCCGCCAGGAACTCGACCTCGCACGCGTCGTGCAGGTGGCGCTGCAGGTGGGCCAGGTCGGCCAGCTTGCAGCCGGCGTTCACCACCAGGAACAGCGAGGGGCCCTCGTTGGCGACCATCAGGTCGTCCAGGATGCCGCCGTTGTCGTTGGTCAGCAGGGCGTAGCGCTGCCGGCCGGCGGGCAGGCCGACGATGTCGGTCGGCACCAGCCGTTCCAGCGCCAGGGCCGCGTCCGCGACCAGCCCGGACCGCGGCCGCAGCCGGATCTGCCCCATGTGCGACACGTCGAACAGCCCGCAGGCGGCGCGCACGTGCAGATGCTCGGCCATGATGCCGGGGGGATACTGCAGCGGCATCTCGTAGCCGGCGAACGGCACCATGCGGCCGCCCAGCTCGCGATGCAGCGCGTGCAGCGGCGTGCGCGCCGCCGCCTCCGGCGTGACCGCGGCGACCTGCTCCGACACCGCCTAGGCCGCCCTGGCGATGGCGGCCGGATACAGCGGATGGCGCGCGCACAGCGCACGCACGGCCGTACGCGCCGCCTGCTCCGCGGCCGTGTTGTCGTCGGGATTCCGCGCCAGCCCGTCCAGCACGTCGGCGATCAGGGTCGCCACCTGGCGGAACTCCACCTCGCGGAAGCCGCGGGTGGTGGCGGCCGGGGAGCCCAGGCGGATGCCGCTGGTCTGCGCCGGCGGCAGCGGGTCGTAGGGGATGCCGTTCTTGTTGCAGGTGAGCCCTGCGCGCTCCAGCGCCGCTTCCGCCGCCTTGCCGGTCAGGCCGCTGCGTCGCAGGTCGACCAGCACCAGATGGGTATCGGTGCCGCCGGTCACCAACTCGTGGCCGCGCGCCACCAGGCCCTCGCCCAGCGCCCGGGCGTTGGCCACCACCTGTGCTGCGTACTCCTTGAAGTCCGGACGCAGCGCCTCGCCGAACGCCACCGCCTTGGCCGCGATCACGTGCATCAGCGGGCCGCCCTGCATGCCGGGGAACACCGCGCTGTTGAACCTCTTCGCCAGCGCCTCGTCGTCGGTGAGGATCATGCCGCCGCGCGGGCCGCGCAGGGTCTTGTGCGTGGTGGTGGTGGCGACGTGGGCGTGCGGGAACGGGCTCGGATGCGCGCCGCCCGCCACCAGGCCGGCGAAGTGCGCCATGTCCACCAGCAGCAGCGCGCCCACCTCGTCGGCGATGGCGCGGAAGCGGGCGAAGTCGATCCGGCGCGGGATCGCGGAGCCGCCGGCGATGATCAGCTTCGGCTTGTGCTCGCGTGCCAGGGTCTCGACCTGGTCGTAGTCCAGCAGGCCGTCCTCCCGGCGCACGCCGTACTGCACGGCGTTGAACCACTTGGCCGACACGGTCGGCTTGGCGCCGTGGGTGAGGTGGCCGCCGGCGTCGATCGCCATGCCGAGAAAGGTGTCGCCGGGCTTGAGCAGCGCCAGCATCACCGCGGTGTTGGCCTGCGCGCCGGAATGCGGCTGCACGTTGGCGTAGGCGCAGCCGAACAGCGCGGTGGCGCGATCGATCGCCGCCTGCTCGACCACGTCCATCTGCGCGCAGCCGCCGTAGTAGCGGCGGCCGGGGTAGCCCTCGGCATACTTGTTGGTCAGCACCGAGCCCTGCGCCGCCAGCACCGCCGGCGAGACGATGTTCTCGCTGGCGATCAGCTCGATGCCCTCGTCCTGGCGATGCAGCTCGGCGGCGAGCGCCGCGTCGATCAGCGGGTCGTCGGAGAGGGTGCGGGTGAAAAAGTCCGACATGGATGGGTCTCCTCTCAGCATTCGACGAAGTTGACCGGCAGGGCGCCGGCCACGACCGCCAGCCCGCCCAGGCTGGTCTCCTTGTACTGGGAGCGCATGTCCCGGCCGGTCTGGCGCATGGTCTCGATCACGGCGTCCAGGGACACGATGTGCTGTCCGTCGCCGCGCAGGGCAAGGTAGGCGGCGTTGATCGCCTTGATCGCCCCCATGGTGTTGCGCTCGATGCACGGCACCTGGACCAGCCCGCCCACCGGGTCGCAGGTCAGGCCGAGATTGTGCTCCATGCCGATCTCGGCCGCGTTCTCGACCTGCGCCGGCGTGCCGCCCAGCACCGCGCACAGGGCCGCCGCCGCCATGGAGCAGGCCACCCCCACCTCGCCCTGGCAGCCCATCTCGGCCGCCGAGATCGAGGCGCGCTTCTTGTAGAGGAAGCCGATCGCCGCGGCGGTGAGCAGGAACGACCGGGCGCCCTCCGGAGTCGGCGCAGGGGTGAAGACCTCGTAGTAGCGCAGCACCGCCGGCAGCACGCCGGCCGCACCATTGGTGGGCGCCGTCACCACCCGGCCGCCGGCCGCGTTCTCCTCGTTCACCGCCAGCGCCCACAGGCTGACCCACTCGAACGGCACCTGAGGCGACGGCGCCGCCTCGTCCAGCGGTTGCAGCGCCTGCTGGATCTCGCGGGCGCGACGGCGCACGCGCAGGCCGCCGGGCAGCTCGCCCTCGGCGCGGCAGCCGCGGGCGATGCAGCCGGCCATCGCGGTGCGCACCGCGTCGAGAAACGCGTTCGTTTCCGCAAGCGGGCGCCAGGCGGTCTCGTTCGCCGCCACCAGCGCCGCGATCGACAGCCCGGTCCGCTCCGCCTGCGCCAGCAGCTCGGCGCCGGAGCCGAACGGATGGGGCTGCTCGACATTGGCCGGCACCGGCGGCACGCCGGCCTCGACCACCACCCCGCCCCCTACCGAATGATAGTCCCGCTCCAGCACGGCGCCGTTCTCGAACCGGCAGAGGAGGCGCAGGGTGTTGGGATGGCCGGGATGGAACGCCTCGCGGTCGAGGACGAGGTCGCGGACCGGACGGAAGGGAACCGGCACCCGGCCACCCAGGAGAAGCGACCCGCGCGACGACACCGCAGCCAGCAGGTCAGGCACCGCGTCGGGATCGATCCCGTCCGGCGTCCAGCCGCCCAGCCCGAGGATCACGGCGCCATCGGTTCCGTGGCCGATCCCGGTCAGCGCCAGGGAGCCGAACAGCCGGCAGCACACCGACACCGGCCGGCCGCAGGACCGCGTCCGGTCCAGCGCCAGCACGGCGAAGCTGCCGGCCGCGCGCATCGGCCCGATGGTGTGCGAGCTCGATGGCCCGATCCCGATGGTGTACAGGTCGACCACGCTGATCGCCCCCTCCGGGTCGGCGCGCACGGCGCCGGGCTGGATCGGGTCGGCCGGACTGGTGTTCGTTCCACGCACGGCGCCTCCCCGGCCGGAACCCGGCCCTAGCGCCCCTTCTGTCGGTTTGCCTGAGATCGTTATCCCGTCGGCGGACGCCGATCCCGAACCCGGGGGCGCCTCTTTCCAGAAGTTCGAGTCGCGTGGTCCTTCTGCCTGAGAGTTTCCGGGGCGGTTGCTCCTTCGGCGCCGGCTCGAGGCCGGTCTCTCCCACATCGACGCCCGACAGATCGCAGCGGGCCGGCCGGAAGTCAACGTTCATGCGACGCCGGCCGCTCACGTTGCGAACGAGACGATATGTTTCACGTCCGACCCCGGCTCGCGCGCGTATGAGCCCGCATGGCATACGCATCACCAGCACGGTCCGGGCGACGCGGACGGTCCGGCCCGGTCTCACCGCAGCTCCCGACGCAGCTCCTGGCGCAGCTCCTGGCGCCGGCGACGGGCCTGCTGCTGGCGGCGCTGATCGGCACCGTGCGCCGGTTCAGCCCGGTCGCGTGCTCCAACCTCGGCGGCCGCGCCGCCCGGCTGCTCGGTCCGCTGCTTCCGGTGTCGCGGATCGCCAAGCGCAACCTCCTCGACGCGCTGCCCGAGCTGGATGCCGGGTCGCGCCGACGCGTCGTCGGCGGCGTGTGGGACAACCTCGGCCGCAACGTCCTCGAGCTGCCGCATCTGGCCTCGTTCACCCGCACGGTTGACGGGCCGGGCTGGGAGGTGGAAGGCGAACGGCACCTGGCGGCGCTCCGGGATGGCGGGGTGCCGGCGCTGTTCTTTTCCGGCCACCTCGGCAACTGGGAGATGGTGCTGCCGATCGCGGCGGCGCTCGGGATCGCGGTGTCCGGCTTCTACCGCGCGGCGTCCAACCCGGAGGTGGACCGGGCGGTCCAGGGAATGCGGCTGGTCGGGCTCGGCAAGGGGGTGTCGATGTTCGCCAAGGGCGCCTCCGGGGCGCGCGCCGCCCTGTCCCATCTCGGCCGCGGCGGCTCGCTCGGCTTCCTGGTCGACCAGAAGATGAACGACGGCATCGCGGTGCCGTTCTTCGGCCGGAGCGCGATGACGGCGCCGGCCCTGGCGCAGCTGGCGCTGCGCTTCGGCGTGCCGATCATGCCGGTGCACGTGGTCCGGCTCGGGCCCTGCCGGTTCAGGATGGTGTGCGAGGCGCCGATGGCGGTTCCGCGCACCGGCGACCGAACCGCCGACGTGCTGGCCATCGCCTCGGCGATGAACGCCACGCTGGAACGATGGATACGCGAGGACCCGTCGGCCTGGCTCTGGCTGCATCGGCGCTGGCCGAAGCCGGCCGCGCTCCGGCCCGGATAGCGCGCCCTGGTGCCGACGCGCCCCATCGTCTCATGTTCGGGGCCTCACGGCGGCCCGGGCCGCACTCTCCTGCAACGGTCTCCGTGCGTCATGCCCTGCTTCTCGCGAACGCCCCTGCCCTTGCCAGCGGCGGCCGTCCTGCCGGTGCCGAGGCCCCCGTCACACTCGCCAGCACGGTTGCCCAGGACGGTGGCCC
>CALMVN010000169.1:6869-8414 GCA_937873225.1 uncultured Acetobacteraceae bacterium | reverse complement strand
GCCCAGGACGGTGGCCCCGTCCGACTGCATCATTGACATCGTCGCCGACATGAACCGGCTCGCCCTGTCCGCGCACGAGGCGTCGCCGTGACCGCTTCCGGCGTCAACGACGGCAACCGATTCACTGGCCGCGATTCGGGGCGTGATCCGTCCAGGTCGGCTCCGTGGATCATGACCAGGCTTGTCGCTTCGACAGGCATCCATATCGATCAGGGTGAGCGCGCCCGATCCGGCGACGCCCTGGATGCCCGGGGCGGAAGACAAACGGACGCGTCAGGCGTCGAGGCGGTCCAGGGTCAGTCGGTCCGGCACGCCGTCGAAGAAGCGGTCCAGTGCTTCCCGGAACACCGGCTGGTCGGGCGCCACGGCCGCGAACAGCGTCATCGAGGACCGGAACTTCAGGTCGTCCGGGCTGCCCAGAATCTGCGTGATGCTGCGACCGGTCGTCGCGTTGACCAGGGCGGTGCAGTCGCGCAGCCGCGGTCCCAGCACCGGATGATCGTGATAGGCGCTCGCCTCCGCGCGTGAGGCCAGGCCGTAGCGATGCGCCATGGCGCTGTGGCCGAGCCCGCGCAGTTGCGGGAACACGAACCACATCCAGTGCGACCGCTTGGCGCCGGCACGCAGTTCGCGCCTTACCTCCGACAGGACGGGGTCCTGCGCCTGGACGAAACGGTCGAGGTCGACGGAGGTCGACATGATGTCCGGGCCGGGCCGGAAGAAGCCGGAGGCGGCCGAGGCCGCCTCCGCACCGTCGGATCAGGTACGCGGCGGGTTGGTGGTCGTCCCGTGCAGGCCGGTGGTCGGCGCGTCGATCTCGACCTCCTCCTTGCGCAGCGTGTCGCGGACGGTCTCGACCCGCTCCTCGACGCCCTTCTGGACCACGACTTCCTCGACCACGTGCGCGCTCTTGGCGACCACGGCCTCCTCGTCGGTCTCGTTCACCACGATCTCGCGATCGCTGAACGCGTCGGTGCCGACGGTGGCGGTGCCGGTGACCGGGCGGCGGAACACCGAGACGGTCTCGTTGCGCAGGCGGATCTGCTCCTCAACCGGACGCTCTACCACGTAGCGGCGGACACGGGTGGTGCCGCGGTCGACCGCACGCTTGCCGACCTGCAGGCTTTCCTCCGACAGCGAGATCACCTCCTCGGTGCCGGTGCCGACATTGCCGGTCGCGGACGTGCCGGTGGCGGCCATGCCGGTCGTGCCGGTGCCGGTGGCAGCCATGCCGGTCGCGGTCGTGCCGGTCGTGCCAGTCATGCCGAGGCCGGCAGCGCCGACGCCCGTGGTGGCAGCGCCGGTGGCGGTGTAGTCCGAGCCGTAGGCGCCGGTCTCGCTGTACTGCGAGTGACGCTCGTCCAGGTCGATCGGGTTGTGGGCTTCCAGCACGTTGTAGATCTGGTCGATGTTGGTGCCGTCGCTGATCACCGTGACCACCGTGCTGCCGGACTGGATCGACTGGTCGTACAGGGCGTGATGGGAGGACGCGGTCTCCTGCTCGCCGGTCAGCCAGCCCCAGAACCCGCGATGCGCCGAGGACGG
>CALMVN010000169.1:0-6769 GCA_937873225.1 uncultured Acetobacteraceae bacterium | reverse complement strand
GCCCTGGTCACGTGCGTAATGCTCGATCGCGCTCGCCGGGACGCCGTCGGCGATCAGTGCCGAAACGGCGGCTTCGGCATGGGCTGCCGTGTCGAACACGGCGACAATGGTTTCGCTGGCCATGGAGTTCTCCTTAGGGTGAAAGCGTGTTGTCGACGGCGTCGGCGGGTGCTTCCGCCGTGCCCGTGCGGGAAACGACGACGTCCTGGTAGCGCAGGGTCACCGTTTCGCGGTGGGCGTGCGTCGTGTCGATCCGCGTGATGCGGACCTCCTCCTTGAGAAACAGGCGGCGGACGAGGATCTCCTCGACCACCGGAATGATCGTGGTTCCGCCTTCCTCACGAACTTCCGGCATCTCGTCGACGAACCGCTCGACCGCGACGTGCTCGACCCGCGCTTCCCGCCGGACGAGCTGCTCGTCGACCTGCTCGTCGCGGCTGCGGGTCCGCACCGCGACCCGCACCTCGCCGGTCTGCCGGACCTGGCGCCGCACCTCGAGCCGCTCCGCATGCAGCGGGAGCACCTCGTCGGCCGTGCCCTCATCCGACAGGTCGCTCATGGCTCGGACCGCAGGGATTCGCTTGATGCCGGCATGCAGGGCGAAGCGCAGCCGCAACCCTACAGTTCCCTGCGAAGTTGGCGACCTTTCCGAATGGCCCGAGGCAGGCACGGAGGGCTGCGCCGGTTCAGGACGGCGGGATCACCTTGTCCCGGCGGAGACGATCGAAGAACGTCCTGAACATGTCCTCGGTGTCGATGCAGGCCCCGAACCCGGCGCGGCGCGCCTTGATGGTGCTGCTGACGTTGTCGAACCCGCTGTTGAAGATGAAGTCGCCGAACGCCCACGACACCAGGGCATCGTAGGACGTGGGCTGCAGGCCGTGCTTCTCGACGATCCGCGCCCAGAGCGGGCCCTTGTCCGCCATGGTGCGTTCCAGCGGCGTCGGCACGGGATCGGCGCAGGCCATGCCGAACATGTCCGCGATGCGCGGCCACATGTGCTGCCAGCGGAACTGGTCGCCGTTGGTGATGTTGAAGATCCCGTCCCGCGCGGCATCCGACCGCCCGGCCCAGTCCGTGGCCTCCGCCAGGATCTCGGCCGAGGTCACCTGGTAGAGCGCGCGGTAGGCCGCTTCCGTGCCGGGAAAGCGCAGCGGCAGGCCGAGCTCCCTGGACAGGACCGCGTACGCCGCGATGACCATGGCGAGGTTCATCGGGTTGCCGACGCCGTAGCCGCACACCGCTTCCGGCCGCAAGCCGGTGAAGCTCCAGCGTCCGGCGCCACGGGCGCGCAGCAGGTCCTCCTGGTCGTAATAGAAGTTGGGCGGCATCAGGCGCGGGTCGTCCTCCCGAGCCGGCGTCTTGAACGGACCGAGATCGGCGCCGTACGCCTTGCCGCCCTGGTAGAAGGTGACGTGCCGCAGCCCGGGGGAGTTGGGCTCCACCGCGTCGAGCAGGTTGCGGAGCAGCGACACGTTGACGGCGGTCTTCTCCCCCGCGGTCGGCTTCTCGACATAGGCGCCGAACACCAGGTGGGTGACGTTCCCGATCCGGCCCAGCGTTCGTCGCGCGTCGTCCGGGTCGAGCAGATCGACCGACACCTCCTGCACCCCCGGAAGGCCGGCCGCCCGACGGCGCGACAGCCCGTACACCGTCGTGTCCGGCTGGCCGGCGAACCGCAGGGCGGCGGCGCGGCCGGTCACCCCCTGCACGCCCGCCACCACGATCCTGCGCTGCTGCGTCATCGGTCGGCTCCCATGTCGGCGGCAGGTCCGCCTGCGACGGTCCGGGCGGTCAGCCCTCGGACCCGGTGGGGGTGGACACCTGCGCGCCGCTGGAGGTGGTGCGCGCCGCCTTGGCGGCTTCCTGGCCGGGCTTGGTTTCGTGGTCGTATTCCTTGTCCGTGTGCTCCTTGCCGCCTTGCGGCGGCGGGGGAACCGGCATTTCCTGGCTTTTCATGGTCGCTCCTCGAGGCCCGATGCGGGATCGAACAGCGGCGGCGCGAAGTGGTTGCCGCGGAGCGTTGCGGTCGTGGTGGCCGCGACACGCCGGAAGCCCCCGCCGTCCAGGCCGCCCGTCGCCTGCGGCGATGCCATCGCTCCCGCGGCCGGGATGTGATCTTAATCGGGCGTTCAGGTCCGGCGGCTACGCAATAGTCCGGCCCGCAGGCGAAACCGGGCCGAACCGCCGCTCGTTGCGCACCCGAACAAGGAGTCTCCCGTTCATGCGAAAGCTCGTGCTTCTTCTCAGCCTGGCAGGCGTCGTCGCCAGCACAGGCGCTGCCATGGCGCAGCCCTACCACCACTACTACCATCACCGTCACTACCATCACTACTACCACCGGCCCGGCTGACGACCGGCAAGGGCGACCGGCGTTGAACCGGCCGCCGACGCAGCCGTAGACGAGCCCTTAACCGGTCGCATGCATCCTTCTCGAACGGTGGTACCGTTCGAGAGGATGTCATGGGCTGGTCGATGTCGGTCCTGTTCGGATTCTTCCTGCTGCCCGCGTTCGGTGTCCGCCACCGGCCGGCGCCGGTCGCGGAGCATGGCGTGAGCGCGTCCTGCGACGACTTCGTGCGCGTCACCGACGCGGTGTTCACCGGTCGTACCGGCGCCTGGTTCGGAGTCGGCGGCACGCGCGACTACCTGGGCGGCGACACCTTCGGCCCGAACGCCCTGTCCATCGGCGGCGTCGACCCGGCCGCCTACCTCGCCAGCCATTGCAGGCCCGGACGTCGGTAACGGCACGACACGTTTCGCACCGGAACGAGCTCCGGAAAGCCGGGCCGGGTGACGGGCCGTGCGCTACAACCATTGCGGGAACAGCCTGGGAGCGGACCGATGTCGCACCGGATGGCGGCGCTGTCGATCGGGGTCGTCGCAGCACTCGGCGCGGGCCTCGTGGCGATCCTCCGTCTCGACCGTGCGGTTGAAGCCGAGCTGCGCATGGGGGAGGAAGGGTGGTCCGGGACGACCTGATCGCGCCGACGCTCGATCCGTTTGGTAAGTCCTGCCAACAATCGGCCGGAAAGCCCAGCTTTTGGTCTTTCGTCACCGATCATGAAGCCTTCTACGAAAACTAGCCAGTTTTTTCAACGAGTTAATTCCTGGCACGACGACTGCAATGCCTCGACCAAGGCCATTCCAGGCCGGATCGAGGAGAACCAGCCATGACCGTTTCCAGCCCCGCCCGCTTCCGTCGCAACGCTTCGGCCCCGCACGCGGCCCGCGCCGCGGACCCGCTGCCGCCCGAGCACCTGGCGGTAGCCGCGGACGTCGCCATCCGCTTCGCCCTGGCGCTGATGCCGTTCTCCGCCATCGCCTGGACCTTTATCGCCCGTTGACGCCGGGCGCGGGCGCGTCGGCGCCGGCTTCAGGCCTGCTTGATCTCGATCAGGCTCTGCCGGATGCCGCGGCCGCGCACGATCCGGTCGACGATGAACGCCTCGTCGCCCCAGCGGATCGCGCGCGCCATCGCCTGCGCGTCCTCGGTGAAGCGGGCCAGCATCTCCAGCAGCGCGTCGCGGTTGTTGAGGAACACGTCGCGCCACATGGTCGGGTCGGACGCGGCGATTCGGGTGAAGTCGCGGAACCCGGTGGCGGCGAACTGCAGCACCTCGCTGCGGCTTTCGTCCTGGAGGTCGTCGGCGGTGCCGCAGATGGTGAAGGCCAGCAGGTGCGGCAGGTGGCTGACGATCGCCAGCACCCGGTCGTGATGCGCTGCGTCCATCTCCCGCGTCATGGCGCCGCAGGCCTGCCACAGCCGCGCCACGCGCCCGGCCGCCGCCGCGTCGCCGTCCTCCAGCGGGGTGAGAAGCGCCCAGCGGCCCTCGAACAGGGTCGGGAACCCGGAATCCGGGCCCGAATGCTCGGTGCCGGCGAGCGGATGGGCCGGCACGAAGCTGACCCCGGGCGGAAGCAGCGGCACGATCCCGCGTATCACCGACTGCTTGGTGGAGCCCACGTCGGTCAGGATGCTGCCCGGCGCCATGTGCGGCAGCAGCGCTTCGGCGGCGGCGGCCATCGCGCCCACCGGCACGCACAGCACCACGCAGTCCGCGCCCCGGGCGGCCTCCGCCGCGCCGGAGGCGACCCGGTGGACGATGCCGAGCTCCGCTACGCGCGCGCGCACCGACGGGCTCGCATCCCAGGCCACCACCTCCCGGGCGATCGCCGGGTCGGCGACGGCCCGCCTGGCGAGCGAGCTGCCGATCAGGCCGAGCCCCACGATGAGCAGGCGGTCGAACAGCGGCCCGGCGTCCGCCCCGCTCACGGCACCAGCTCCGGCTGCGGCACCGGACGAAGCCGGCGCAGCTCGGCCGCCTGCCAGACCAGAAGCGACGGCACGCCGAGCACCAGGTCGCGTCCCCGCCGCAGCAGGCTCAGGCCGAACGACAGATGCGGGTCGAGCCCGAACAGGCTGCCCAGCGCCACGTAGGCCGCCTCCTGCACGCCGAGTGCGGCCGGCACCAGGAACGACACCGACAGCACCCCGCTGGCCACCCCCTCGATCGCCATCGCCTCGCCGTACCCGATCGGCGCGCCGAGCAGACGGTAGCCGAGCCAGACCCATCCGGCGCCGGCGGTCCAGGCGCAAAGGTGGAGCAGGCAGGCGGCGGCGAGCCGTCCCGGCCTCGCATAGAACCGGTCCAGCCGGTCCTGCAGGCTGTCGATGCCGTCCTGCAGCGCGCCCTGCCATTGCCCGGCGACGTGGCGCCCGAGCCCGGCGACGCCGCGACGGAACAGCCCCGACGCGCTGCGCTGGGTCCAGACGAAGGCCGCCATGGCCGCGGCCATCAGCGCCATGCCCAGCGTCACCGGGCCGGCCAGGCTGCTGTCCGGCCTGCGGTCGAGCAGGAACAGCAGGCCCAGCAGCACGAACAGGATCTGGCCGCTCACCTCCACGGTGACGTCGACCACGTTGGCGGCGGAGGCTTCCGGCCAGCCGACGGCGACGCGACGCCGGGTGGCCGGGAAGCAGGTGGCGCGTATGGCGATCAGGATGCCGCCGAGCTGGGAGAACGGCAGGCAGGTGGTGGCCCCTTCCCGCACCAGCCGGGCGCCGAGCAGGCGGAACAGGCCGATGCCGGGACACGCCACGGTCCAGGCGCAGGCCAGCACCACGTCGGTGGCGAGCTGCACCGCGACCAGGGCGGCGAAGCCGCCGGCACCCACGGACAGCACGGCCTTGAGCACCGCACCCGCGCCGAGCCAGCCGGTGAACGCGGTGATCAGGAGCAGGCCGAGCAACGCCAGCAGGATCGAGACCGTCTTCAAGCGGGCGGCCTTTCGGGCATGAGGGCGGAACGTAGGGCTGCGCTGCCGAAGCTCCTACACCGTCGGCGACCCTGCTTCCACCCGCGCGGCACTTTGACCGCGCCGGCCGCGCCGGGCAAACACGGGCGGCGCAGTCCGAGGAGCCGGAGCCATGTCCAAGCCGATCCTGGTCACCGGTGCCACCGGCTTCGTCGGCTCCGCGGTGGCGCGCGCGCTCGGGGCGCGCGGCCACCGGCTGCGCCTGATGGTGCGCAGGGGGGCCGACCGGCAGAACCTCGCGGGGCTGGATGCGGAGGAGGTGGAGGGCGACCTCCGGCGCCCGGACGGCTTCGCCGCCGCCCTGGACGGGTGCGGCGCGCTGTTCCACGTCGCCGCCGACTATCGGCTCTGGGTGCCGGACCCGCCGGCGATGATGCAGGCCAACGTCGAGGGCACCCGCCTGCTGATGCTGGCGGCGCAGGCGGCCGGGGTGGAGCGGATCGTGTACTGTTCCTCCGTCGCCGCCCTCGGGCTGGTCGGCGACGGCAGCGTGGCGGACGAGGAAACGCCGGTGCACGAGCACGCGGTGGTCGGCCTGTACAAGCGCTCGAAGTACCGCGCCGAGCAGGAGGTGCTGGCGCTGGTGCGCGAGCGCGGCCTGCCGGCGGTGATCGTCAACCCGTCCACGCCGATCGGGCCGCGCGACGTGAAGCCGACGCCCACGGGGGCGATGATCCGCGACGCCGCCGCCGGGCGGATGCCGGCCTTCGTCGACACCGGCCTGAACATCGTTCACGTGGACGACGTGGCGGAGGGCCACCTGCTGGCGTTCGAGCGCGGCGTGGTCGGCGAGCGCTACATCCTGGGCGGCGAGGACTGGTCGCTGCGGCACCTGTTCGGGCTGGTGTCGGAGGTGGCGGGGGTGAAGGCGCCCAGGGTCGAGCTGAGCCGGCGCGTGCTGTGGCCGGTGGCGGTCGCCTCCGAGGCGCTGGCGCGCGGCTTCGGCGTCGAGCCCCGCGTCACCCGGGAGATGCTGGCGATGTCGCGCAAGAAGATGTTCTTCTCGTCGGCCAAGGCGCGGCGCGAGCTGGGCTACGAGCCCCGCCCCGCCCGTGAAGCGGTCGGGGACGCGGTGGGCTGGTTCCGCGCGCACGGGATGATCTGACCGGTGCTGGTGCTTGCCTGCGCCACGCTGCTGGTCTGGACCTTGCTGATCGGCGGGCACGGGCGGTTCTGGCAGGGCGGCCCGGTGCTGCGGCCGGTGCGGGCCGAGCCCGGCCGCGCCTGGCCACCGGTGTCGGTGGTGGTCCCGGCGCGCGACGAGGCGGAGCACGTCGCGGCCTGCCTCGGCTCGCTGCTGGCGCAGGACTATCCCGGCCGGTTCCGGATCGTGCTGGTGGACGACCGAAGCACCGACGGCACCGGTGCGGTCGCGCGCGGGCTGGGCGCCGCGCCGGACCGGCTGGTGGTGCTGGATCGCGGCGCCATCGTCGCCGACATCGCGCCGCGC
>CALMVN010000168.1 GCA_937873225.1 uncultured Acetobacteraceae bacterium | reverse complement strand
GTAACCGTTCGGTTGCTGCACGCTGACGTGGACCGGGATGACGTGCTGATGGTTCCGACTCAGGTTGGAGTGGGTTGGGCATGCCGCATGATCGAGAGTACTGGCGCCGGCACATGCTGGCCCATCGCCGCAGCCGGCTGACCCAGACCGCCTACTGCCTGCAGAACGGCCTGCACACCAAGACCTACCGCACTTGGTGCCGTAAGCTGGAGGCAGTGGGCGAGGTCGAGCCGATCCGCGCGTCCATTGCCGAGGCAGGGGCGATGGATGGGATAAAGGAGCTTGCTTACCCGTTGCTTCCGGCATTGCCGTCCGGCCGCACCGAGCTGGTGGGGACGGTAGCACAGCGGCAGCGCTACACGGTGGAGGAGCGGCAGCAGCATGTGCTGATGGCGTTGCAGTCCGGCCTACCGATCGAGCGCTACGCCCGCATGGCCGGGCTGACCCCGAGCGCCCTGCACCGCTGGAAACATAAGTATGCCGTGCACGTCGGGGCGGTGTCGCTAATGCCGCGAGCAGCCACGCCTGCTCCCCTATTTGCCTCGGTGACTGTCGCCGACACGGCAGACAACGTACCCTGCGCCAGCAAGTCATCTGCTGGATCCCCCGCGGCGGCGGCCGCGGCCTGGAACAGCGTTGACATCATCCTGGGCAACGGGCGCCGACTGACGGTGGACGTGCGGGTAGACGAGGTCGCACTACGCCGTCTCCTGGCAGTGCTGGAGCCGCCGGCATGATCACCGTGCCTGCCGGCGTGCGCATCCACTTGGCGCTGGGCGCCACCGACATGCGCAAGAGCTTCGACGGGCTGGGCCTGATGGTGCAGGAGGTGCTGCGGGCGGATCCGTTCAGCGGCCACCTGTTCGTGTTCCGCGGCAGGCGCGCGACCACGCTCAAGATCCTGTTCCATGATGGCAACGGCATGTGCCTGTTCAGCAAGCGGCTGGACCAGGGGGCGTTCACCTGGCCCACGATGCAGCCGCAGGCCGACGGGACCGCGTCGGTGACGCTGACGCCGGCGCAGCTGTCGATGCTGCTCGAGGGACTGGAATGGCGAGCGCCGGTGCCGACGCGGCGGTTGATGCTCGCCGGCTGACGGCGGTTTCGGTTGTACCGGCGCCGGCCGGGGCGGTAGGCTCCGGCCCATGCGGATCGCGCTGGACGAGCTACCGACCGACACCGACGTGCTGCACCGGCTGGTGCGCGACATGGCGTCGGCGCTCGACAGCCGGCAGTCCGAGATCGAGCGGCTCCGGCAGATCATCGTCGAGTTCAAGCGTGCGCGGTTCGGCCGCAGCGCCGAGCGGCTGGATCCGGAGCAGGCATCGCTGGCACTGGAGGAGCTGGAAACGGATCTGGCCGCAGCGGTCGCCGCCACCCCGGCGGTGGAACCGCCCGTGCCGGTCCTGCCGGCCGCCCTGCCGCATCGTGGTCCACTGCCGGCCCATCTGCCGCGGGTGGAGACGGTGCTGCCGGTTCCGCATCAACGGTGCCCGGACTGCGGTGGCGCGTTGCACGATGCCGGCGCCACCAGCAGCGAGATGCTGGACTGGATCCCCGCGCAGCTGCGGGTGCTGCGCATCACCCGGCCCAAATGCGCCTGTCGCGCCTGTGGCACTCTGCATCAGGCGCCGGCACCTGAGCGGGTGCTTGCCGGTGGCCTCACCACCCCCGCGCTGCTCGCCCACGTGCTGGTCAGCCGCTACTGCGACCATCTGCCGCTGTATCGGCAGAGCCGGATCCTGGCCCGGCAAGGCCTGGAGATCAGCCGCTCGACGCTGGCCGGCTGGGTCGGTGGCGCCTGCTGGTGGCTGGAGGCGCTGCACGAGCGACTGGCTGCTCACGTCATGGCGGCCGACCGTTTGTTCGCGGACGATACGCCGCTGCCGGTGCTGGATCCCGGCCGCGGCCGCACCCGCACCGGGCGGCTTTGGGCCTACACCCGGGATGACCGGGCGCATGGCGACAACGCGCCGCCTGCGGTGCTGTTCCGCTATGAGCCCGACCGCAAGGGCGAGCGGCCGGCACAGCACCTGCGGGATTTCCGTGGCGTCCTGCAGGTGGATGGCTATGCCGGGTTCGAGGCACTCGCCGGCAGTGGCCGGATTACCCTTGCCGCGTGCTGGGCGCACGCGCGCCGGAAGTTCTTCGAGCTTCACGAGACGGGCTCGCCGGTGGCCACCGAGGCGGTGCGGCAGATTGGCAAGCTCTTTGACATCGAGCGTGAGATCCGGGGCCGCCCGCCGGACGAGCGGCAGCGGGTTCGGCAGGAGCGGTCCCGGCCCATCGTGGAGGAGATGCACGACTGGCTGCAGGAGCAGCTGCGCCGTCTGCCCGGTTGGGCACGACTGGCCGAGGCGATCCGCTACGCGCTCGGCCGCTGGCCGGCGCTGATCCGGTTCCTCGACAACGGCCGGATCGAGCTGGACAACAACCCGGTGGAGCGGGTGATCCGGCCGGTGGCCCTCGGCCGCAAGAACAGCTTGTTCGCCGGCAGCGAGGGGGGCGCTCGACGTTGGGCGATCGTTGCTTCGCTGATCGAGACCGCCAAGCTCAACGGCGTCGAGCCATATGCTTGGCTGCGGAACAGCTTATGCCGCATGGTGGATGGCCACCGAGCAGATCTACTCGATGATCTTCTCCCGTGGCCGGGCTGGGAGCAGCGAGCGTGAGTTTGACGATATCTGGACTTCCGATCTGCGGCACCTTCGCACAGCGATGAGATTGGTCGGCATCGTCGCCTCGGCGGCTATCATCCTTGCCGGCCTCACGACGGGTGGCGCCAAAGCATCTTCACTGCGCACCGCTGTCGAAGACTCTCACCCGCAGACGCAGGTCGCCGTTGCAGGACAACGGCGCCTGAACCTCTTCTGCCTAGGACAGGGCGAACCGACCGTCCTGCTCGAAGCCGGTTCCGGAGGCAGCACGGCCGACTGGTGGCAAGTCCAGGCAAGACTGGCCGCCGTCACGCGGACGTGTGCCTATGACCGCGCTGGATACGGATACAGCGATCCGCCTCCTGCGGCTTCCAGTGCCGAAGCAGCCGTCGATGATCTTCATCATCTGATCGAGGCGGCGCATCTCGGCCCGCATCCGGTTATCGTTGGTCATTCGAATGGCGGTCTCTATGCGATGCTCTACGCTGAGCGTTACTCTGCGGCCCTCGGTGGTCTGGTCCTGGTAGATCCTGGTTTTCCCGGCCAGCAAGATTACGATCGCTATGGGCTCACCCCTGTAGATGCTCTCGCTCTGCACGGCTGGACCCGACACCTGATCGCCGACGCGAGGATGTGTCTTCGTGCGGCACAGAACGGAACGATCCGAACGGATCCCGCTCGTGCCGGGTGTCTGGCGACACCTTCCGACGATCCAGCGGTCCTGCGTGCAGCGCTTCGCCGTATCTACACTGAAGCGGTGTATGAGGCCGCCAATCTATCAGAGTTCGAGAACAGCTTCGGTGCCGACGCGGAAGGCCTGACCGCGGATGACCGCGCGTTTCCAACTCCACTTCGTCCATTGGATGACCTTCCACTCATCGTCTTGACCGCTGACCATCATCCCGTTCCGGTGTCGGGCTTCGTTCCGGTCGAGCAGGAACAATTCTGGACAATATGGAAGGAGGGTCACGATCGTCTTGCTCGCCTTTCGCGGGCGGGCATCAGTCGCGTCGTCGTCGGTAGTGGCCACTTCATCCAAATCGATAAACCAGATGCCGTTCTTGCTGCGGTTACCCAGGTTGTTACCGCCGTTCGCAATGAAAAACATCAGTGACAATCGTACAAGCCATTTCATTAGTTCGGAAGTAAAGAAGCAGCAGTAACATCTGATCAGGAACCCGTGTTCACATCGTGAGCAGATCGGTACGATAGCGGCCCAAGGCGTCGAAACCGAACGCCTACCCCTTATCAGCTGCGGTTGGTCCTAAGCGCCCGGAGTTCTTTCGCGCATGAATACCTCCGAGTTCGCTGCCTTCACTGCCCCTCTCATCGGACTATCAGTGTCCCATGTATGGCAGGGCCATGGATCAGCGATATTCTTCGAATTCGGCGCACTCGGTCCGAGAAGCAGGCGCGACGGCTCTCCGGCAGATCCACAGGGCGAGATGTCGCTCATGATCGAGTGGAGTTGGCGCATCGAGGGGCGTCGGTCGATCCTCTGCGGCAGCTGGAGTAACGAGAACAAATGGCTGACCGCTTTCCGTCTGGCTCGGAATGCCACGGTTACCAATGCCTCGCTGTTCGGGCGCCTGCCTGAAATCGACCTTTGCCTATCCAACGACATGCACGTTGTGTCGTTCATGACCACCGGCGGAAATCCGAGCTGGGTGTTGTTCGATCGACGCGGAGGGGTCACTCGCTGGCTAAGCGTTCGCCGCGGCGTCCTTCGTGTTGAGACCGCCAAGACATGAAAGCCACTGCTACAGGTTCAAGAACACTGATGGCCGGAAGCGGCTGGTCGGCTTCCAGATCAGCTATGGGGTGATAGCGGATGGAGTTTCCTTATCCTCCCAGCCATCCCCGTAGAGAGCTAGTTCGCCGCCTCCCGTGGCGATGGCCTTGAGATCGTTAGCGGCTCCCAAATCCCACCCCTCATACC
>CALMVN010000167.1 GCA_937873225.1 uncultured Acetobacteraceae bacterium | reverse complement strand
CAGCCGACGAGTTCCACACAAAGACAACCGCGCCGAACCAGCTCTGGAAGACGGACTTCACCTACCTGAAGGTGATCGGCTGGGGCTGGTTCTACCTGTCGACCATCCTCGACGACTTCTCGCGATACATCATTGCCTGGAAGTTCTGCGCCACGATGACGGCCGACGATGTGACCAAGACGTTGGAGCTTGCCTTGGCAGCCTCAGGCTGCGACCAGGCGCGTGTTCGGCACAAACCCAGGCTGCTGACCGACAACGGGTCGAGCTATATTGCCACTGACCTCGCCGACTGGCTCGACAAGAGGAAGATCGAGCACATTCGCGGCGCACCCTGCCATCCTCAGACACAGGGGAAGATCGAGCGCTGGCACCTGACGCTCAAGAACCGGATCCTGCTCGAGAACTACTATCTGCCCGGTGACCTCACCCTGCGGATCGAGGCGTTCGTCGACGACTACAACCACCGGCGCTACCACGAGAGCCTGAAAAACCTGACCCCCGCAGACGTCTACTCCGGCAGGGGCCAAACCATCCTGCTCAAGCGCGAGCGCATCAAACGGAAAACCATCCAGCACCGACGCTTGCTCCATCAGAGCCAAGCCGCCTAAAAAGCAACCCAAGGTCAGACAGAGCCTCCGCTCAATCCTTCCTCCGCCTGTCCCAAATGCTTCGACGACGGACACTGAATGAGGCCCCTACCTATGCTAGCGGATGCCATGCTCATAATGTCGGGATCGGTAGCCGATGGCCTTCTTGCCTTCGACGAACCGGATGCATCTCCTCCATTCTGCTGAAGCTTCCAAGGCCTCGAATGGAGCGGCCGCACAGGCCTGTTCGCGAGTGATCATGAAACCAGAGCGTGTCGACGATGTGCTGCCCTTGGCCTCCTATACCGCGCTGGGCGACGGACGCAGCGTTGCCCTGCTCGGCGCTGACGGGGCGATCGACTGGTGGTGCCTGCCCAGTCTCGACAGCGTGCCGTTCCTCGATCGTCTCATCGCGGGTGCGGCTGGCGGGTGCTTCTCGATCACCCCCACGGACCCTTTCACGGTGGAGCGCCGCTACCGTCCGGACAGCAACGTGCTGGAGCAGACGTTCTCGACCTATAGTGGGCGCGCCCGGATCACCTCCTCGCTGAACAGCGGGATCTCCGGGCGCTTGCCCTGGACCGAGCTGGCGCAGCGGTCGAGGGGATCGATGGTGAAGTAGCATTCGAGGTGGAGCTACGGCTCGGCCGGCGCCTTGAGCGCTCGACGCCCTGGCGCGAGGTCAGTCTGCATGGGGACGTGATCCACGTTGATGGCATCCTGTGCGCCTTCCGCAGCTCCACCGACGTGCAGCGGACGGTCGAGGAGGACGACCGGATCATGGCTACCCTCAGCACGCGACCCGACTCGCGCAGCGTGATCGCCCTGCTCGCCTCCCATGACGAGCCGCTCATCCTGCCGTCGATCAACGCCATCGACGCGCGGATCGACCGGTCCGACCAAGCCTGGCGGGAGTGGGCAAACGACCTGGAGGTCGAGGGTCCCTACATGGCAACGCTGCGCCGCAGCGCGCTGGCGCTCAAGCTGCTGCTGTTCTCGCCGACCGGTGCGATCGCGGCGGCCGCGACTAACGGCCTGCCGGAGCGGATCGGCGGCAAGAAGAACTACGACTACCGCTACGGCTGGCTGCGCGATGCAGCCTACACGATCAAGGCGTTTCTCCGCGTCGGTGCGGTGGAGGAGGCCAAGGCCGCCTTCTCCTGGATGACGGCGACGATCAACCGGCACGACGGGCTGCACATCATGTACAGCCTCAACGGCGAGCTGGCGCCGGAGCAGGAGCAAGTCGACCTTCCGGGCTACCGGGGGAGCGTTCCGGTGTTGCGCGGCAACCAGGCGCGCGAGCAACTGCAGCTTGGCGTCTATGGCGACATCCTTGAGACGGCAGCCCTATTCGTCGAGCAGGGGCACGTGCTCGACCTGGTCACGCGCCGGCTGCTTGCCGATCTCGCCAACCAGTGCGCCGACGGGTGGGGCCGCAAGGATGCCGGCATCTGGGAGCTGGAGCAGCCCGAGCACTACACCATGTCCAAGCTCGGCTGCTGGACCGCGCTGGACCGTGCCGTGACGCTGGCTAAATCGGGGCAGATCGACGGTAGCCGCTGTGCGCGCTGGCAACGCGAGCGCGACCACATCCGCGACTGGATCGACGCCCACTGCTGGTCGGACGCCAAGCAGGCCTACACGCTGTATGCCGGCACGGAGAAGCTCGACGCGGCGATCTTGCTGGCCACGCGGTTCGGCTATGAGCGTCACGATCGTCTGGCCCTGACACGGGACGCGGTGCACGCGGAGCTGAGCCGGGGTCCGCTGCTCTACCGCTACTCCGGGATGGACCTGGAGGAAGGGTGCTTCCTGGCCTGCTCGTTCTGGCTGGTCAAGGCCTATGCACTGCTGGGCGATAGAGAGCGGGCACGGAAGCAGCTCGACCATCTGCTGGAGGTCACCGGGATCAACCTCGGCCTGCTCAACGAGCAGCAGGACCCGGCGGATGGCGCCATGCTCGGCAACATGCCACAGGCGCTCAGCCACCTGGCGCTGATCCACGCCGTCCTGTCGCTGGAGGATGGTAAGGGACCCTGATCAGTGGAGGCCAAAGCGCGGCCGCAGCCGGACGTGGTAGTGGAGGGGGAGGATCCGAAGAGCCTGCGGGAGCACCTTCCGCTTGAGCAGCTGTAGCTGATCAAGCACGTCGATCTACTTCCCTCGGTTAATGTTTGCCCTCCAGCCAGCAACGATGAGGAGTTGCAGGGGTTGATGATACCAATGAAAGGGACGACAGAATGAATATTGTAAGCTACCACCTCGGCATCGAGACCCCGGCACCGGGCGAGGCCGAAACGATCGATGGCATCATCGCCTCCATGCAGAACGAGACCGTCAAGGTGGCGAACGCTCAAGGCGGACGAGCGGTGCGCGCGTCGCATGCCAAGACCAGCGGCCTGCTTAAGGGCACCCTCGTGGTGCATGATGGCTTGACGCCGGCGTTCCGGCAGGGGCTGTTTGCCCAGCCCGGCTCCTATCCGGCATTGGTGCGACTGGCGCAAGGTCCTGGCGAGCACCTGTCGGACAAGATCTCCACTCACCGCGGACTGGCACTCAAGCTGTTCGGGGTCATCGGCCCGAAGATCGACGGCCATGGCGAGGATACTCAGGACTTCGTCCTGGCAACCGGCCCGGTGTTTCCCGATGCTGATGCCGCCGCCTTTCTCAAGAGCATGCGCCAGATCGAGGCAACATCAGGCGGGCACGAAACACTCAAGACCGCGGTATCTGCTACCGCCCGTACTCTGAATGCGGCTGCCAAAGCAGTGACGGGCAGCGACGTGCCCCGGCTGGACTTCTTCGGCCATGCGCCGCTGCACCCGCTGGCAGAAAGCTATCATAGTCAGGCCGCGATCCGTTATGGCGACCACGTAGCTAAAATCGCCCTGTTTCCGGCATCCCCCGAGCAGCATGCGCGGTCGGGCGAAACGTTGGATCCCAGTGCCGATCCAAACGTGTTCCGTAACGCGACTGCCGCCTACTTCCGCGACCATGACGCCGTATTTGAGCTGCGGGTCCAGCTCTGCTCCGACCTCACCTCGATGCCGATCGAGGATGCATCCGTGCAGTGGTCGGAGCAGGATAGTCCCTACGTCACGGTTGCCACCCTCACGTTGCCGCGGCAGGACGCGCTGCCGCCGGCCCGCGTGCAGTTCGTGGAGGACCGGATGAGCTTTCGGCCGTCCCATTCACTTGAAGCGCATCGCCCACTGGGCTCGCTGATGCGTGCCAGGCTACAGGTCTACTCGGCGCTCGCGGCTTTCCGGATGACGCAGGATGGCGTCACGGCAGTCGAGCCGGCTACGCTAGAAGCGGTGCCAGATTGATGCATCATGATGAACCACTAAGCTGGCTTCTGTCACTACGCAAGGCACTGTTCCTATTGGTTCTGTCCGCCCTCGTGCCAATGAGGGATCTGGTGGCCGCCGGGAGGCTGACGTAGCGTCGTCGGTGAGGGCGGCGGACGGGATCTTGGGATGAACTGCGTGTGCTGTGGATCTGCCGCCGTAACGGAGCGGCGGGAGCTGACGGCGCGCGGCTACCGGCGGTTCCGCTGCCGGACCTGCGGGCGGCAGTTCAACGAGCGCAGCAACGGCGTGCTGAACCGGACCTGCCTGCCCAGCGACATCATCGCCTTCGTGGTGTTCTGCCGGCTGCGCTACCGGCTGACGCTCCGCGACCTGAGCGAGTTCCTGGCGCTGCGCGGCATCGAGGCGAGCCATGAGGCCGTTCGGGACTGGGAGGCGAAGCTGCTGCCGATCATGGGCGATGCACTACGCAAGCGCCGGCACGGCACCCGGCGCGGCTCCGGAGCCAGCTGGCTGGTGGACGAGACCTACCTGAAGGTCCGCGGCCGCTGGTGCTACCTCTACCGGGCGATCGACCGGGACGGGAACCTGATCGACGCCATGCTCAGCGAGCACCGGGACATGAAGGCCGCCAAGGCCTTCTTCCGCTCGCCCCGGGCAACCATGGGCTTCCGGCCGGACCGGGTGACGACGGACGGCCACGGTTCCTATCCGCGGGCGATCCGCAGCGTGCTGGGCAAGGCAGTCCGGCACCGCACCAGTGCCTACCTGAACAACCGCCTTGAGCAGGACGATCGCGGCATCAAGGGCAGGATCCGATGCATGCGCGGCTTCAAGAGCCACGACGCGGCCCACCGC
>CALMVN010000166.1 GCA_937873225.1 uncultured Acetobacteraceae bacterium | reverse complement strand
ACCCGATAGAAAGACTGACGGGGTCTGGGGCCTCCGGCCCCAACGGATCGAGCTGCGAAGCAGATCGATGGGCGAAGCCCTGCGGCTTGCTCGCCTGCCGGGCGATCGTTGCGTCCCTCGTAGAGACGGCCAGGCTCAATGGCATCAAGCCATCCGTATAGCTTCGTGACAGCCTGACCCTTGTGATAGATGACTGTCCGCGCAATCGTCTCGATGATCTGTCGCCAGGGTCAAGCCGATTGAGCTGCCGCTGAATTCGATGAAAAACTTTGTCATGCAAAGGTATCGCGCGCCCTCCTCTTCTAACCCGCCTATGTTGGATCGAGACTTGCAGCCCAGCAAACAGGAGAATCCACCTACCAAGTTTCAGCGGCTAGAAGTGCCGTGCTCGATCCGTCAGGCTGATTGCGGATGGATAGGGCTTATGGAAACGGGTGGCCATCTTTATGCGTATTTCTCGACTCCAGACAGCGACCAGCTAGTTCGCGCTGAGTTCGAGCGGCCGATTTCGTTTCGAGCTACGGAGGAGCTACCAGCAGCGCTCTTGCACTCGGGCAGACCTCATGAGAACGGCATGTCAGTAGACGGTTTTGCGTATGAGGTAGTGAACGGGGCATTCGCGCGACAGATCAGCGGGGACGGGTGGGTGGAAACCGTTCGGCCGACCGCCAAGCACTACATGATCGTGACTGGAGACATGAAACTTGAGGTTATCTGTACCTCGCCACCCAGCTTCAGTATGGTAGGCCCATACCAGAACCTGCCGCCCTATTGAGGAAAGCTACTTCTGACTCGCATCAGCGATACTGAAGTCCCTGATCGTGGCGGCGGCCTATGCGGCTGCCGTCAACGTGCGACGGCCGGACACTTACTCGAGAGATGCTTAACTGCCTGAACAGACGGCCTAAAACAGCTTTCTGTCGGCGTCAGTCTTGGGCGCCGATGGAGATTAAAATTAGGAGCCGATCCACAACTCGAAGCTGCGCGTAGCCTTGATTAGGCCACTAGGGCGGCGTTCGGCGACAGGTCTCAGGCTCGAACCAGTGGCCGCACTCGACGACCGCCAACAGGTGACCGAAGGTGAACGACCTGAGGTCAGGAGGCTTTTCAGAGGCCTTCCCCAGCCAGAAACCCCCGGGCGGGTCGTGCTCACCAGGGAAGAAGTCGGCGAGGCTCAGCCCCACGAAAGATGTCCCGAACCTTTGGTGGACCTGCTCGATCAGCTCCCAGGCATCGTCGCCGCTGATGCGGAGGTCGACATATAGTTCGGTGTGGGCGAAGAACACGTCTCGGCGGCCGGTGAACCACCGAACGAGTTCCAGAAGGCGACGCTCCATCGGGATGGGGAACAGCCGGTCCTGCAATTGCTTACCCCGGTGATGACTGGCCATGCTTTCTACCAGGCCGACTGGTCAAGCTGAACCGGGGAAAGTGTCGGAGGCGAAGCAAATCCCAAGGATCCGTGTCAGCGTGTCGAGACCGACCGCTTACACCTCATGGCGTCCCGTGAGGAGAAACGGCCACGCCTCCTATCTCGCAGCTGGCGCCAACCCGACAGGCTGCCAGTGTCCCGAATCTGAAGTCTGTCGGAGTTGGGATTTGGAACACTCGTTTTCCCAGTGAGATAGTGGCCTGCTTATCCCCGAAACTTGCATGCGAGTTTCGAGCGCAGGACACTAGAGGCTCGGGAACTGGCTCGTGACCAGGCACTGCGCACCGATCCCGTCGCCGCGCCCGAAATAGCCTTCCTGGTAGCTGGGGATCTGCTTGATGCTGATCCGCCGCGGCTCGATCGACAGCAACGCCGCCAGCCGCGCCGTCATGTCGTCCTGATGTCCGCCGATCTGCGGCGAGGCGGCGAGGATAGTCAGGTCGAGATGCACGATGCGCCCGCCGCGCATGGCGATGAGCGACACGGCCTGGCGGACGAAGAAGTCCGAGCTCCTGCCGCGAAAGCTCGGCTTGTCCGGCTGGAAATGCGTGTTGCCGTCGGCCTGGCCCACCGTGCCGAGCAGGGCGTCCGTCACCGCGTTGAGCGGAACGTCCGTGTTGGAATGGCGGGCGATCGACTGGCTGTGCGGGATCGGGATGCCGCACATCACGACCTGGTCGCCCGACGTGAAGGTGCTGAAGTCGAAGCCCCAGCCGACATGGTTCTCCTGCCGCCCGCGCTGCAGGATCGTCTCGGCGCGGACCAGGTCGCGCTCCGTCGTGATCTTGAAGTTGTCCTCGGTGCCCTCGATCATGGCGACCTTCAGGCCGTACTTCTCGATCACCATGGAGTCGTCGGTGAGATCGGCATGCGTCGGGTTGCTGTAATGCACCTGCTCGTGCGCCCGGAGAAGGTCGCCGAAGCTGAATCCCTGCGGCGTCTGCGCGCGCCAGGTGTTGGTCCGGTCCACGGTCTCGCCGATATACCCGTCGGTGCAGCGCTTCAGGGTGTCGGGAACGCTGAGCCCGGTCACCACGGCAGGTCCGTGGTCGAGTGCGGCGATCACCGCGCTGATGGTTTCCTGCTCCACGAAGGGCCTGACCGCGTCGTGGATGATCACCTTGTCCGGGGGATCGCCTGCCAGGCTCTCCAGCCCGAAGCGGACGGATTCCTGGCGCGTGTTGCCGCCGATGATCGGAGGCGGCAGCGACAGCTCCGCGGTCGCCGCGGCGTAGAGGTCCAGGTCGGCGGGATGGATGACCGATTGCACCCGCTCGATCTCGGGATGGCGCAGAAAGGCAAGCAGCGTGTGGCGGATGATCGGGATGTTGTCCAGCATCCGGTACTGCTTCGGGATCGGACCGCCCATGCGTTGGCCACGGCCGGCGCCGACGATGATCGCTGCGGTCATTGTCCTGGTTCCATCTCGACAGCCAAGCGGTCCGCCTTCAGGTGGTCAAGCCAAGGGTTCGGACGACCAGTCGTGCCAGATCGGGCGCAGCCCGAGAAGATAGGCCAGGAACGGCCGTGCGCAGCCCATGTCCTCGGCGACGTTCTCCCGGATCGACCACCAGGTCCGGGGATCCAGGGCCACTCCCGAGGGAGGACAGGCCGGCTCGCCAAGCGACTGCCGGCACAGCGCCATCATGGCGACGTAGATGCAGAAGCCGACCGGCCAGGCGCGCGCCGAGGCGACGACCGTGTCGCCTCCTGCCGGCAGCCTTATGTCCAGCAGGTCCGGCTCGGCCAGCAGCTCGCGAACCATGCGCCCGTGCTCGTCGACAACCAGCTGGCGCTGCGCCGCCTCGCCGGCCGACGGCACCGGGCCTCGCCGCCCGAGCCGCGCTGCCTCGCCGTTGCGCCATCGTGCCACCGCGCGACGCAGCGCCGCGTCATCCAGCCCGATCCCGAACCTGTGCGCCGTGCCGATCGCGTCGACCTCCGCAGCGAATGCGAGGCCGAACCGCTCCTCGTCGACCAGCATCCGCAGCCTCCCCTGGATGATCGACATCAAGCCTCCCGATCCCGCCGGGTCTCGGCCGGATCAGGCAGCCGCCACCCCCTGGCCGTACTCGACCACGGCCTTCTTCGCGCGCGGGATGAGCGAGACGCTCATGCTGAGCTCGGTGACGCCCCAGCCGAGCAGCTTCGGGATCAAGGCGACGTCGCCGGCCGCTTCCCCGCACACGCCCACCCAGATACCGGCCTCCAGCGCGCCCGCGCAAGCCAGCTCGATCATCCGCAGCACGGCGGGATGGTCCACCCGGTTCAGCCGGGCGAGCCGGGCGTTGGTCCGGTCCGCGGCCATGGTGTACTGGGTCAGGTCGTTGGTGCCGATCGAGAAGAAGTCGACGTGCCCGGCGAGCTCCCGGGCGCAAAGGGCCGCCGCCGGCGTCTCGATCATGATGCCGACCTCCACCGGCCCGGTGTCCTGCCCTTCCGCCTCCAGCGCCGCCCGGCACGCCGCCAGGCTCGCCTTGGCCGCCAGCACCTCCGAGATGTCGCTGATCATCGGGAACATGATCCGAAGCCGGCCGTGCACCGCAGCGCGCAGGAGAGCGCGCAGCTGCGGGTCGAACAGGTCCGGCTGGTCGAGGCACATGCGTATGCCGCGCCAGCCCAGGAACGGGTTGGCCTCGGCCTCGCCGGACACGCCGGACAGGGGCTTGTCGCCGCCGATGTCGAGCGTCCGGATCACCACCGGCCTGGGCGCGAACGCCGACAGCACCTTGGCGTAGGTCCGGTACTGCTCCTGCTCGCTCGGCAGGCTCGCGCCGCGCATGAACATGAACTCGGTCCTGAACAGGCCGACGCCCATCGCCCCGGAGGACAGCGCCGCGTCCACCTCGGCGGCCGAGCCGATGTTGGCGGCGACCTCGATCAGCCGCCCGTCCCGCGTCCGCGGCTCGACATGGGCAAAGCGCTCGACCGCCTGCCGCGCCTCGTCGGCCTCCGCCTTCTTCTGCCTGAAGCGCGCCTGCGTCTCCGCGTCGGGATCGGCGATCGCGTAGCCCGCCGTCCCGTCCAGCGCCAGGCTCCGCACCGCGCGCAGCGCGTCGATCGCGACCCGCGCGCCGACCACCGCCGGGACGCCGAACGCCCGGGCGATGATCGCGACGTGGGAGGTGGGGCCGCCCTCGGTGGTCAGCAGGCCGGTCACCAGGTGCATCGGCAGCCGCGCCAGGTCCAGCGCCGACAGCTCGCCGGCGACCAGGATCGAGGGCTCCGAGAACGCGCCGAGGTCGACGTCGCGCCGGCCCAGCAGGATGTCGCCGAGCCGGCGGGTGATGCCGCGCAGGTCGTCGGCGCGGGTGCGGAAATACGCGTCGTCGATCCCGGCGAACCGGTCGGCCAGGGCGAGGCCCACGTCAAACGTCGCCGACGCCGCATCCTGGCACGCGGCGATCCGCTCCTCGATCGGCCCGACCAGCTCGACGTCCTGGGCCAGTTCCCTGATCGCCGCGAAGACCTGGACGTCGGCGGCAGCGGCGCCGTCCGCCTCCTGGACCGTGGCCTCGTCGAGGGCGCGGCACAGCGTCAGCACCGCGTTGCGGAACCGCAGCAGCTCGGCCTCCACCTCGGATGGCACGATCCGGCGCGGCGCCGGCATGGTCCGGTCCAGCAGGTAGACGAACGCCGGTCCCACCGCCACGCCCTCGCTGCCGCAGACGCCGGTGATCCGTTCACCGCCGCCCTCGGCAGGTCCGGGCGCCGCTTCGGCCAACGTTTCGACCTTTGTTTCGGCCTGCGCCATCGTTCCGTTCGCCCCGCCGCCGCCGAGAAAGGCGCACAGCTCCGACATCGCCGCCGGTGCGTCGGCGCCGTCCGCCCGGAGCAGGATCTCCTCGCCCTCCTTCACCGTCAGCAGCATGATCTTGACGGTGCTCTTGGCGTTGGCCGTCCGGTCCCCCTTCACGATGTCGACCTGCGACGCGAAGGTCTTCGCCATCTGTGCCAGGCGTGCGGCCGGACGGGCGTGCAGCCCCTCGTCCAGCATCACCGTCACGCGCTGCTCCAGGATCATCGCGTCCTCCTTCGACCGTCCCGTCGGCTTCGGCAGGGTTTCAGCGCGACCCGACCACTTCCAGCGTGACCCCCGGCTGCAGCAGCGTTTGCAGCCGCTCGGGCGCTGCCGACTCGACGCAGATCTCCCCGGGCCGCTCGGCGACCGCGGCGCCGTTGAACGAGAACACCACGTGGCCGATCTCGGACACCTTCTGCCAGGCGGTGTCGCCGACCGCGGTGATGCGGAAGCGGTCGTCGCCGATCCGCACCGCGTCGCCCGGCGCCGGTGCGGCGGCGGCCGCCGCCGAGTTGACCTCGTGCAGGACCGACACCTCCGCCAGCTCCGGCGGCGCGCCGGTCGCGAACAGGATCAGGATGCCCTGGTCGAGCAGGTCCGGCGCTTCCGCGCCCACGTCGCGGATCGTGGTCCGGTACAGCGTCGTCATCGCAGCAATCCCGTCAGTACAGGCCGAAGCTCAGCAGCCAGGCGATCACGACCGCGATCGGACCGGTCGCCTGGCGGCTGATCAGCACCGCCGGCACGCCGATCCGGATCGTGTCCGGCTTGGCCTCGCCGAGCGCCAGCCCGACGGGAACGAAGTCGCAGCCGACCTGGGTGTCGAAGGCGAACAGCGCCGGCAGCGCGAACTGCGGGGCGATGGTGCCGTCGCCGATCTGCTGGCCGATCAGCACGCCGATCACCTGCGCGATCACCGCCCCCGGACCGAGCACCGG
>CALMVN010000165.1:5611-5986 GCA_937873225.1 uncultured Acetobacteraceae bacterium | reverse complement strand
GAAATCAGCCGGTTTACGGACATCCCCAAGCCGACGCTCTACAGCAGGGTGGACGCCCACCGTGGTCGTGGGCCGGAGCTTCAGCACACGTCATAGGCCGCACGCAGAGGGGCCAGAGTGCTCCCTCCCAGTCAACCGGTGGATCCTCGCCCGCTGCGCGGCTTGCACGTGGCTCCGGTCCCGCCTGCGGCGCGGTGGACCTCCGGTGCGCTTCCCGACGCACTGGGTGGCGTCGGGACGGGAGGCCTAGCCACCCAGCCGTTCGGCCATGGACGCGTTGTGTGGAACGCGGCAACAGCTTGCAGCTGCGCCGCCTCGGCATCCGTGAGCGGCCGGAAGCTCCGGGGATGACGGACGAACTTGCCGCGGTCGCAC
>CALMVN010000165.1:0-5601 GCA_937873225.1 uncultured Acetobacteraceae bacterium | reverse complement strand
CGGCGTCCCGCAGCTCCGGAGGCAGGGGCTCCCAGACGGCCGCCGCCGCTTCTAGCCACTCCTCGAGCTCGGCCTTGATCTCGTACTTGCCGCTGCTCATGGCGCCACCGGCCCGGTCGCCCAGGTTGAGCCGGCGCGAGAACTCCCGCTGCGACCACCCAAACAGGGCGATGCACTCTCGGAAGCGGGCCGGGCTCATCGTCATCAGGCACGGTATAGCGCGGCGCCGGCGCTGGTGACGACTGCTGCGGCGCCACAGCCGATCCCGGTGGCCGTGGCGCCTGGTGGGTCGCGTGCGGCTCATCACGCCCTCCAGCGGTGCATTGCATGGGGCTGCGACAAGTAGAGGCCGAAGACGACCTCCGCGCCGATCGGCAGCGCCATGCGCGAAGCGGGAGGGTAAGGCGTCTGTGCGGGCGTGAGCCTGTCCGCTGCGCGGCCAGAAACCGGCGAAGAAGGGTGTCGCGGCAGGGATGAGGCACACAGGGCGAGCGCGAGGGAGGCGCAAGCCAGGGGCGAGCGGAGCGGGTGCATGGATGCAGCCATCCAGGACAGCCGGGAGGCGGTCAGGCAGGCGCCAGGACCGTCCCGACGGGTTGCGGGTGCAGGCGATGGTGGGGAGGGCGTGGCGCCCTCCCCTGCCCGGCTCAGCTGCCGGACTTGATCGCTGCCATCCGCTCCGACAGGTGCCACAGCGCCTTGTTGAGCTTCACGTCCTGGTCGATCGCCTTGACCTCGCGGGTGCGGGTCAGACGCCGCCGGCCGTTCGCGTCCCGGCCCATCGCGGTCAGGCCGCCTCGGATGGCGTTTTCCTGGTCCACGTTGAAGGTAGACCAGAGGTCGGTGCCGCGGTCCTCGGAGCGCCGCACCTGGAGCATCTGCTCCGGGCGGATCGGGGTGTCCGTCTCGCCTTCGCTGTCACCGAAGCGCAGGAGATGAGCGGACTCCGCGAAGACCTGCCGCTCGTCCCGGCTCAGGGAGAGGCCAGACCACACTGCCGCCGCGCCCAGCGCCTTCCGGCTTTCGCCCAACACCTCGAAGCTGGCGTCGATCACGTTGTCAACCACGTTGCCCTTGTGCTGGACGCTGCGGGCGCCGTCGGTGCGGTCCGCCACCACCATGCCGTTCAGGCAGACCAGCCGGAACACGCCCGCCATGATGTGGTAGGCCGAGGTGCCATCGTGCGAGTTCACCAGCACGATCTCCGGGAACGTCTCCCCGACCGACCGCAGCTCGGGCACCTGGCCCTGGTAGCGGAACCGCAGCATGTGCTTGGTGAACTCAGCCTTGCCAGGGATGCGGCTGCCGCCCTGCTTGGCCGACACGGGCAGGAAGCCCTCTGCCCGGAGGCCGTCGATCACGGTCGCGGTCGGAATGTAGGCGTAACGGCTGGACCGGCTTTCGTGCGCCTCGGTCGCGAAGGCGGACGGAGCCATGTTCGCAATCTGCTCGTTGGTGAGCGGGCCGCGCTGGCCACGAACGTTGAAGGACCGGCCGAAGGAATTGATGAACGACATTCTGTGAGCCCTTTGCTCTATCAGCCGGAGGTGTTTCGCGGCTGAGGACATCTTAGCAGGACGGACCCTCCATGCAAGCATTCTATGCGCGATAATACTTGTTGACGTGCATTATTTTAGCCCTATGATGGTCGGTGCCGGGGATGATCCCGGCCAGCATTGTGGAACGCTCCCAATGAACAGTTTGGCCGCTTCCGAGGCTCTTTCTGCCTCTGCCAACATCTCCACCGCCTTGCCCGGCTCGAGGTCACACCTACGACCGCGACGGCAACCCTGTGCTCACGGTTGGCCGCTTCGACAGCATTGCCGCCGCGCGCGGCGCCATCGCCGCCCACGCTGGCGCCGAACTGGACGAGAACACCCACGCCGGCAGCGTGCTGCCTTCCATCGTGAAAAGCTGGTTCTTTGGACCGGTCGAATACATCGTCCACTGCCTCGCCTGATCCCATTCACCAGCAGCGCGGGGATGCTCCCCGCGCGCGTAATCGAGGGTTGTCCCCGATGACTGTCATGCAGATCATTTCTATCCCGCTCAGCAAGTTGGAAGTCTCCGCCGTCAACGTTCGGCAGTCCGGCCGGGACCAGGGCATAGCCGAACTGGCCGCCTTGATTGCCAGCCAGGGATTGCTCAACCCGCTGCAGGTGACCGCCACTTGGAAGAATGGGAAGCAGACCGGCCGCTATGGCGTGATCGCGGGAGGCCGCCGGCTCGCCGCGCTGCGCCTGCTGGCCTCACGCAGGGAACTGGCGAAAGCTGCGCCGATCGACTGCTGCCTTGTCGATGACGAGCGCGCCGCCGAGATCAGCCTTGCCGAGAACTCCGGCCGACTGGCGATGCACCCGGCCGACCAGTTCAACGCCTTCGCTGGGCTGCACGACGGGGGCGCCGGGCTGACGGTCGACCAGATCGGCCTGCGGTTCGGGGTGAGCGCCCAGACGGTGCGCCAGCGCCTCCGCCTTGCCAGCGTGAGCCCGGTTCTCATGGAGGCGTTCCGCGAGAGCCGCCTGACGCTCGACCAGGTGATGGCCTACGCGCTGACCGACGACCACGCGGCACAGGAGCGGGTCTTCGCCGTCTGGCCGACCAGCGGCACCCACTACATTCGCCAGCAGCTGACCCAGGGCGAGGTCCCGGCTTCCGATCGCCGCGTCCGGTTCGTCGGGATCGAGGCATACGAGGCAGCGGGCGGCACCGTGCGCCGCGACCTGTTCACCGAGGACGGGGGCGGATGGATGCCGGACCCGCTCCTGCTTGACCGGCTGGTGACGGAGCGCCTGACCAGCACCGCCGAGACGGTCCGCGCCGAGGGCTGGGGCTGGGTGGAGGTGCTGCCGCAGCTGCCGTCGCTGTTCTGGTCGCTGCGCCGGGTGCAGCCGGTCACGCTGGACCTGTCCGAGGCGGACGCCGCCACGCTGGAGGTGCTACAGGCCCGGTCCGGGCAGATCGAGGCCGAGGCAGGCGACGAGATGACGGAGGAACAGGCTGCCGAGCTTGACCGCGTCGAAGCCGAGGCCGAGGCGATCCGAGCGAAGCAGGACGCCTTTGCGCCCGAGGACAAGGCACGCAGCGGCGCCTTCGTCACCTTGGAGAACCACGGCCTGCGGATCGAGCGCGGCATCCTGCGCCCGGAGGCAGCCAACGAGAACGAGGCCGGCGCCGACCGGGAGGCCGGGTCCGATACCTTCCAGCCTCTTGGCGAGCGTGCCCCGAAGGAGAAGGCGGGGGCCGGCCTGCCGGCGCCGTTCGCGGCCGAGCTTGCCGCCCATCGCACCGCTGGCTTGCAGGCCGAGGTAGCTGGGCGGCCGGATCTGGCCTTGTGCGTCCTGATCCAATCGCTGATCGAGCCGCACAACTCGGCTTGCACCGTCCGGGTGGTGGAGCCCGCGCTAGAGACGTTCTGCCCTGGCATCAACGAGACGGAGGCCAGGATGGCAACCGACCCGGAGGCGATCGGGAACCGGGTGCCGGGAGAGGGCGCCTTGCTGCCGTGGCTGATCGAGCAGGATACAGATACGCTACTCGGCTTGCTGGCGCCGCTGGTGGCGCGCGGCATCGACGCCGGGCATCAGGACTGGACCACCGAGCAGGGCGCCACCAGCGATGCCGCCCAGCTCGCACGGATCGCGCTGCTGGACATGCGTCTGTGGTGGAAGGCGGATGCGGCCAGCTACTTCGGCCGAGTGACGAAGGGCCTGATCCTGGAAGCGGTGCGGGACGGCGCAGGGGTTGCGGCAGCGGCCGGGGTTTCGGGCCTCAAGAAGGCGCCGATGGCGGGCGCAGCGGCACGGCACCTGGACGGGAAGGATTGGCTGCCGAGCCTGCTGCGGGCGCCCCAAGTCGAACCGCTGGCCGAAGTCGCCGAGTAGGGCAGGGCGGGGCGGTTCGATCGCCCCGCACCCCATATGATACTTGACCAGCGGCATTTAGTTCCGCATAATGCGGACATGGCGATAGGGATTGACCCGCGCCGATCAAGGGAGAGACCCGGATGAGTGCAACGACAGCCAACCCCCTCGACATTCAAGAACAGGTGGCGCGGATCGAGCGGGCGCAGGAAGAAACGCGCAAGTTCGTGGCCGAACAGCACAAGCTGATCGCGGAAGCGGCCAAACTGGAGCGTGACCGCCGCTTGGCGCCCATCATCGTAATTTCGGGCACGGTCGCAGCGCTGATCGCTGCCGGGGTCGGTGTCCTAGCCAAGTTGCTCCATGTCACCTGATCGGTTCCGCGATGTTCTCCGGCTGCTCAATTGGAGCGGCCGGGGGCTTGCGTCCGTACTGGATTGCGACGAGCGGCTTGTTCGTCGCTGGATGGGTGGAGCCGTCGCGATCCCTGCCGGCATCGCAGCCTGGCTAGAAGCCCTGGCCGTCGCGCATGAGGCGAACCCCCCGCCCGCCGACTGGCGGCAGCGGGCAGCTTAGGATCAAAACCCAATCAGGTCCGAAGTCGACCCGAAGCGGACCTGTTCTTGAGAGGCGCGGTGTCTGGATGTGGCCGATTGTTTTGAAAGAGGCCTGCTCTAAATGGCCCGGATGTTCCTTAGCTCAATCTTTTCTGGCTTGCTATGAGACTAGCTATGCCAACTAAGGTCGTTCATTTTGATACTCTTGGGGGACGCGATCCGGGGAGCAAGTTCGGATCGGGTCTTTCTATGACTTGCGGCCGATCCTATTGCAGATCAACAGAGTCCGCAGTCACACCTAGGTCTCCAAAAGCCACCGGATTGACCTCGCCTCGCAGGGTTACACGGCAGAAAATGTGGCAAGCGAGCATAGCTTTCTGAACATCTCGAGGCAGGAACTGCGTGTCCACATATATGATGGCCGAACTGTCTTCATTCGGTCTGATGGACCAATGCTCCATAAAATAGCCCATAAGCCCAGATACCTCGACGTATTTTCCTTCAAGCTTTCCCCCATTCACCTTAATGTCAGCGACATCAATGCTCTCGTAGGTTTTGTCCGGTAGTATGTCGGTCTTCGGGGAGCTTGGGCTTGCTAGTGTCGTGGGAGGCGTCTTGCCGTTGAGGATATAAGGAATCTTGCTGCCAGTGAGCTTTGACGCGCAAGTTTCGTCGCACAGCTCATGTTTCTTCAGCGGAGCGATAATCTCTGGCTGCTCCACGTCTACGACCGTGAAGCCATAACCTCCGCTGCAAGCCGATCCGCCACAGTTAGACCATATAAGAAGGTGAGTGCCATGCTTGTTAGATACGCACATAACACCGTTATGGTCGGAGAGGCCATTGTCCTCAGTGACATGCACCTCCTGCTGCGATGACTGACGAATGACTACTTGGGTCGAGTCAGGGTCACCATCGAAGAAGTCTTCTGCGCCTTCCTTAGCTCCCAGCACAAGCACGACTGCTGATCCGCATCTACCCGAGACATTGGTAGTCTCTTCAACCATCGGATGCGCATCACCGGCAAAAGGTTGGATGCTTATGGGCGGGATTTTGGATGGCGTTTGTGCCATCGCGCAACTGGCAGCAAGGCCCAACGCCGCAAGAAGATTGATGCCTAAAAGTCTCACTTTTACTCCTCAAAGCTGAACCCAACTGGCTGATGGTGAGATGAAGGCTAG
>CALMVN010000164.1 GCA_937873225.1 uncultured Acetobacteraceae bacterium | reverse complement strand
GGCTTTCGGGAACGGCGGGAACGGCCCGGATGGCGGCCTCGGTCGGGCCGCTCATGGCCTGCGTCTCGGTCGCATCCTCGTCTCGCATCCCGCCTGGAAGCCCGGCCGGCCGGCCGGAGGTTCCGATCCGGTTCCGGATCGTGTGCCCCGTGAAATAACAGGTTGCACCAAAAGTATTCGGATCGCCATGCGCTTCCCGTCTTGCTTCACGAAGAGTCTTGGCAGCCCCGGTAATTCAGCGTCAACATGATCCCGGATCATGCCGAACCGACGACCATCGGCAGGTCGCGTCGACAACACCGTGCGCGAGCGGAACGCCGGCGGGGTTCCGGACCGCGACGTGCCGCCCAGCCGCAGGAACCGCACCAGCCGTCGCATCCGTCCGAGGTCCAGCCGGGAGTTCATCCATGCCAGCGGAGCCGGAACAGCAGCCGGGCCTGTCCCCGGACGAGACGGGCGGCCGGCTGGGACCGTTCAAGGACCGCTTCGTGCCGGCCTACCTGGTGGTGACGGCGGATGACGGCCTGGTCCGGTTCTTCGACGGGCCGGCCGGGGCCTACCTGTCGCCCTCGGCCGGGCCGGCCACGCTGGACCTGTTCGGCCTGCTGCGGGACGACCTGCACGCGCCGCTGCGTCAGGCGCTGCTGCAGGTCGCGGACACCCGGCTGCCGGCGTCGCGGCGCATGGCGACGCGGGTGGGGGAGCTGACGATCCTGGTGGAGCCGCTGCCGCGGCGGCGACGCCCCGGAGCGGCGGACGACCGCGACCCGCCGCTCCTGGTCGTCGGGTTCCATCCCCATCCGGTCGACGGGGCACCGTTCCGGCGGCCCGGGCCGGAACCGGTCGGGTCCGAGCTTCGGACCGGCGACGACGCTTCCCGCCCGTGGAGCAGGGCAGCCGGAGAACCGCGTCCGGAGATGCGTGCGACCATCGAGGAGCTGCAGTACCTGAACGCGGAGCTGTCGGAAGCCAACGAGCGGCTGCACCGCGCCAACGAGAACTTCAGGGCCCTGCTCGACAGCACCCGGATCGGCACCATGGTGCTGGACCGCGACCTCAGGATACGCAGCTTCACCAGCAACATGACCGAGCTGTTCGCGCTGCGCGGGCTGGACGTCGGCCGCCCGATCACCGACCTGAGCAGCCAGCTCGATTATCCGTCGCTGCAGTCCGACGTGCGGCAGGTGCTGGACGGGGCGGGGCTGGTCGAGCGCGAGGTGCGGGACAACGAGGCGGATCCGCGCATCTTCCTGTTGCGCATGGGGCCGAACCGGCGTGCCGACGGCGAGCCGGTCGGCGTGGTGCTGACCTTTGTCGACATCACCGACCGCAAGCGCGCGGAGGACCAGATCCGGTTCCTGGCGCACCACGACCCGCTCACCGGGCTGCCGAACCGGGCCATGTTCCATGCCGTGGTCGAGCAGGGGCTGTCGCGACCCGGGTTCATCGGGCCCGGGTTCGGGAAGCCGGCGGCGCCTGCGGACGCGGTCAACCTGCTGTACCTCGACCTCGACCGCTTCAAGAGCGTCAACGACACCTTCGGGCATCGCGTCGGCGACGCGCTGCTGAAGGGCGTCGCGGCCCGGTTGCGCGGCTGCATCCCGTCCGACGCGGTAGCCTGCCGGCTGGGCGGGGACGAGTTCGCGGTGATACGGACCGGGCCGGTTCCGCCCAGCCACCTTTCGGTGCTGGCGGAGGCCATCCTGGCGGCGGTCGCGGCGCCGATCGAGATCGAGGGACACAACGTGCAGGTCGGCGTCAGCATCGGGATCGCGTCGTCGGTGCCGGGCATGGACGTCGACGCCCTGACCCGGGCCGCCGACATCGCGCTGTACGACGCCAAGGCGCAGGGGCGCGGCCACCACAGGCACTTCCAGCCGAGGATGGAGGAGGAGTTCCAGCGACGCCGCCTGCTGGAAGCGGACCTGCGGGAAGCGTTGTCGCGCAACGAGCTGGCGCTGGTGTACCAGCCGATCGTCCGGCTGGCGGACCTGCGCATCGTCGGCGCCGAGGCGCTGGTGCGTTGGCACCATCCCAGGCACGGGCTGCTGCAGCCGGCGAGCTTCATCCCGCTCGCGGAGGAAAGCGGGCTGGTGGTCGCCATCGGCGACTGGGTGCTTCAGGCCGCCTGCACGGACGCGGTGCGCTGGCACGAGCCGCTGTGCCTGTCGGTCAACCTGTCCTCGGCGCAGTTCGCCAGCCTCGAGCTGGTCGACACGGTGTCGGACGTGCTCGCCCGCACCGCCCTGCCGCCGCAGCGCCTGGCGCTGGAGGTGACGGAAACGGTGCTGCTGCAGGACAACCTGCGCACCCAGACGGTGCTGGGCGCGCTGCGCCGGCGCGGCATCTCGATCGCGATGGACGATTTCGGCACCGGCTACTCGTCGCTGAGCTACATCCGCGACTTCGCGATCCAGAAGATCAAGATCGACCAGGCCTTCATCCGGACCATCGACACGCAGGCGGCGTCGGGCGTCATCGTGGAGGCGATCCTGACCATCGGCAACGGGCTCGGGATCGGCGTGTGCGCCGAAGGGATAGAAACCGAGCCGCAGCTGGCGGCCCTGCGTCGCCACGGCGTGCGGGAAGCGCAGGGCTTCCTGCTGCACCGGCCGATGTCGCCCGAACGGTTCGCCAGCCTGCTGTCGGCAGCCGGATGAGGCGCGGTCCTGGTGCTTTCCGGGGGCAGGACATCATGCCGATGGCGGTGGGACCGACCTGCACAGGCCAGGGCCCTGCCCTGGACCCGCCAAAGGGCAGTCGCCCTTTGGAAACCCGATACGGGGTCCGGGGCCTCCGGCCCCGGCGGATCGAGCCGCGAAGCGGATCGACGGGCGGAGGCCTGCGGCTTGCTCGCCTGCCGGTCAAGCCCGACGCCGCTGGCGTCAGGGCTTGCGTCGTCGCGGCAGCAGCGCCGGCTCGAACACCATGGTGGCGACCAGGGTGCAGAACAGGCTGATCAGCAGCAGCCGGCCCATGGAGGCGGTGCCGGGATGGTGGGAGGCGGCGAGCGAGCCGAAGGCGGTGCCGGTGGTCAGCGCGGAGAACAGCACCGCGCGCGCGGTCGGCGAGGCGAGCGGGCCGGCGATGCCGGCGCGCCAGTTCATCACGAAGTAGATGTTGAACGACACGCCGACCCCCAGAAGCAGCGGCAGGGCGATGATGTTGGCGAAGTTCAGCGGCTCGGGGATCAGCACCACCAGGATCACGGTCAGCAGCGCGGACAGCATCAGCGGCGCCAGCACCAGCGCCACCAGGGACAGCCGGCGCAGCGCCACCAGCAGGATCAGGGCGATCGCGCCGAGCGCGCTCAGCGCCGCGACGGCAAAGGCGTGCACGATGGTGTCGGCGCTGGCGACGATGGTGATGGCGGCCCCGGCGGCGTCCGGCCAGACCGAGCGCACCTGGCGCACGAAGGTGCGCAGGATGGCGTTGTCGTTCAGAGCGCCGCGGGGGTGGACCTCCATGTGCGCCTGCCCGTCCGGCAGCAGGTAGTTCTCGCGTATCTGCGCGGGAATGTCGGCTTCCACCGCGGGCCTGGTCACCGACAGCACGGTGCGCAGCTCGTCCAGCTCCATCGGCAGGAAGCGCACCAGGTCGGCGTTGGCCAGCACGAGGGCGGCGTCCGGGGCGGCGGACAGGGTGCGGAGCGCCGCCTCGATCCGCGCCAGCGGGTCGGCGGGCGGCAGGGCCCGCACCACCGGCGCGAGCGCGGCCACCGTCCGGAGCGCGGCGGCGCGTATCGCCGCGGCGTCCGGCGGCGGCAGCGGCGACGGCACCACCAGGGTCGGCAGCAGGATCTGCGCGGCGTCGGCGATCAGGGCGAGCTTGTCCGGCTGGTCGTCGGGAACGAAGCTGTCGAGCCAGAGCACGTCGTGCACCAGCGGCAGGCGCTGCAGCCTGGGCAGGAGGACGCGCGCGGTGGCCAGGTCGGGCACCAGCAGCTCGGCGCTGTACGGCGAGGTCACCGGGTCCTTCATCAGCAGCGACAGGGTGCGCAGGGACTCCGAGTGCGGGTTCTTGGTGTGCAGCGGGTCGCCGTCGAAGCGCAGCAGCGGGATGCAGGCGATGCCTCCCAGCGCCAGCACGGTGAAGCCGGCCAGGATCGGCACGCGCTGGCGGCGGATCGCGGCGTCGAGCGGGCGGGCGGACTGGAAGCCCATCTCGCCGGCGAGCGGCTTCGGGCGGAACAGGGTGAGCAGCGCCGGCAGCACGGTCAGGGTGCAGGAAAAGGCGATCAGCATGCCGATGCCGGCGATCAGGCCGAGCTGGGCCACGCCGACAAAGGCGGTGGGGGTGAAGGCGAGAAAGCCGGCGGCGGTGGCGAGGGCGGCGATGAGGATCTGCACGCCGGTTTCCCGGCCGGTCATGGCGAGGGCCGCTTCCCGGCCGGGGCGGGTGCCGTCCGGCAGCACCTGGGCGCGGAAGCGCACCGAGAACTGGATCGCGAAGTCCACCGCGATGCCGACGAACAGCACCGCGAACGCCACCGAGATCAGGTTCAGGGTGCCGACCGCCAGCGCCGCGAAGCCGGTGGTGAGCAGCAGGCCCAGCACCAGGGTGAGCAGGATCGGCACGATCACCCGCCAGGTGCGCACCGCCAGGATCAGCCACAGCGACACCAGCACCAGGGAGCCGATCAGGCCGGCCACCATGCCTTGCGCGACGGTGGCGAACTCCTCGTCGTCCAGCGCCACCTGGCCGGTCAGGTAGACGTGGGCGCGGTGGGACTTCACGAACTCCAGCCCCGCGATCGCGTCGCGCATCACCGCGGTGGCGGCCCCGCCCGGCTGGAACGAGCCGTAGTCGAGGCGCGGCTGGGTGACCACGAACTGGTAGTGGCCGCCCAGGTCGCTGAGCGAGCCGGACAGCAGGCGCTGCCAGGACAAGGGCGTCGGGTGGCCGGAGGCGGCGGCGCCGAGGTTGTCGGCGAAGCTGTCCAGCGCGGTGCCGAAGGAGCGCAGGTTGGCCTGGCCGCGCTGCACCCCCTCGCCGATCAGGGACAGGGCGCCGAACAGGCCGCGCGCGGACGGGTCCGACGCCAGCTGGCCCAGGAAGGGCTGGGCGTCGATGGTCTTCTCCAGCAGGTCGCCGAGCTTGTCGGTGTCCAGGAACAGCAGGCTGTTGCGCGTGAGGTAGGGCACCTGGTCCGGGGTGCGCACCAGCTTGTAGTGGCGGGTGTCGGCGCGCAGCACCGCTGCGAGCTGGGCCGCGGTGACCTGCGCCTCCTCCGGCACGTCGCCCTGCACCACCGCCACCAGCTGGTCCTCGCCGTGCGGGAAGTCGTGCTGGAACTCGGCCTGCCGCTTCTTCCAGGGCAGGTGGGAGGAGAACAGGCCGCCGGTGTCGGTGGTGACGCTCAGCCGTGCCCGGGTCACGGCGGCGGCGCCGACCGCCAGAAGCAGCGCCAGCAGCATCACCGCGGGCGCGCGGCGCGAGCAGAAGGCCGCCAGGCGGCCGAGCGGTGCGGACAGCACGGTTCAGGCGGCCAGGCGCGGCGTTGGTGCGGACGGCAGGCGGAGCAGACGCACCAGGATCACCACGGCCATGATCCCGGTGCCGATCGCGGCGCCGAGCAGGATCGGCAGCAGCAGCCCGGCCCAGGCGGCGGGGCCAAGCAGGTAGAGCGCGTCGTCGGGATGGAAGCCCCAGGCGCCGGACATGATGCGCTCGCCAGGCACGCGCTTCTCGTAGCGCTCGGACATCCAGTTGCAGGAGAACATCGCGCAGGCGGTGAACAGGCCGAGGGCGACGGACCAGTCGCCCAGCCGGTGGCCGAACAGGGTGGCGTCGGTCAGGCCGATGCCGACCGCGGCGAAGAACAGGCAGTTGATGCCGTTGTCGACCAGGTAGTCGTAGCGGTGGCCGCCGGGGCTCATCATGTTGCCGATCCGGGCCAGCTCGCCGTCGGCGCGGTCCAGGAAGGCGGACAGCACCCAGAACGCGCCGCCCCAGAAGGCGAGCGAGTGGACGAAGCGGGCGGGATGGGGCTGCCAAGGCATCAGGGCCAGGGACAGGCAGGCGAGAAGGCCGGTGAGCAGCCGAAGCGTGGTCAGGTGGTTGGGCGTGACGCCGGTGCCGAGCAGCGGCCGGATCGCCACGCGGGCCAGGGAATGGGTCCAGGTGTCGTTCAAGACGCGTCTCCGTAGTCGAGGGCGGCTTCCTGCACGGTTCCGCGCGATGGCCTGCCGGGGCCGGCCCGGCCGCGGTCGAGCGGCAGCGGCAGCCAGAACCGGTCCAGCCATTGCCAGGCCCCGAGTGCCGGCAGGCCGAAGGCGATCTCGCGCAGCCGCTTGATCAGCGCCAGCGCGATCGACACCGCCGGCGGCAGGCCGAACAGGCTGCCGACCAGGACGAAGCCGCCTTCCGACACCCCCAGGGCGCCCGGCACCACGAAGCCGGCCGCCTTCACCGCCTGGCCCAGGCTTTCGATCACCAGCCCGGGCCCGAGGCCGCGGTCGTGGCCGAGGACGTGCAGCGCCAGGCACACCTCCACGGCGCCCAGCAGCCAGGACACCGACTGGTGGAACGCGGCCGCCGCCACGGCACGGGGCTGCTTGTAGAGCGACAGCAGGGTGGCGTGCAGCCCCTGGATCTCGCCCATGCCCTGCCAGCCGAACCGGGAAGCGAGCCGCATCAGCCCGGTCTCGAGCAGGCGGGCGAGGCCGAGCCACTGCCCGCCCAGGAACAGCACGCCGACCAGCAGCGCGGCGCCGAGCCCGCCCACCACCTCGTCGGTGACCTGGCTGCGGCCGAGCAGGTGGAGCAGCAGGAGCAGGCCGGTGACCGTGAACAGGATCTGGGTGAGCATCTCCATCGTCAGGTCGCACACGGTGCCGGCGGTGGCGCGCACCAGCGGCACGCCGCGTCGGCGGAGCAGGCGCACCACGGCGAACTCGCCGCCGACCTGGGCCACCGGCAGGAGGTTGTTCACCCCTTCGCGCACCCAGCGCAGCAGCATGAAGTCGAGCACCGAAGGCCGCGGCGGGCTGCTGCCGGCAATGGCGCGCCAGCCGAGCGCCGAGAACAGGACCTGCACGAGGTGGAAGGCCATCACCAGCACGATGCCCCAACCGGCCTGTTCCAGCAGGGACAGCACGTGGCCGAAACCGAAGCGCGCCAGCAGCCAGATCGCGAGAACGGCGCCGAGGGTGCCGCCGATCAGGGTGAGCAGCTTCATGCAGGGGATCCAGTGGGACGAGGACGGGCGCCGCCGCCGGGAAGAGCAGCGGGCCCTGGCGGTGCGGCCGGCATTGAGGCAGGGATGCCGTGTCGGCCTTCATGTAACGGACCTGCCCCGCCTTGAGAACCACGAACCGGACGCGCCCGCTCCTGCTGACGCCGGGGCCGCTGACCACCAGCGACGCCACGCGCGCAGCCCTCGACCGCGACTGGGGCTCGCGCGACTCGGACTTCATCGCCCTGACCGGGCGGCTGCGGGTGCGGCTGGCGTCGCTCGCCGGCGGCGCGGACACGCACGAGGCGGTGCTGCTGGCCGGCAGCGGCACGGCGGCGGTGGAGGCGGCGCTGCAAAGCCTGGTGCCGCGGGACGGGCGCGTGCTGGTGCTGGTGAACGGGGCGTACGGGCGGCGCATGGCGGAGATCCTGCTCCGGCTCGGGCGCGACCACGTGGTGCAGGAACGGGCGGAGGACGAGGCGGTGGATCCGTCGGCGGTCGACGCCCTGCTGCGGGCCGACGGGAGGATCACGGACGTGGCGGTGGTGCATTGCGAGACCACCAGCGGGCTGCTGAACCCGCTCGACGCGGTGGCGTCGGTGGTGGGATCGCACGGGCGTCGGCTGCTGGTGGACGCGATGAGCAGCTTCGGGGTGCTGCCGGTGGAGGCGGCGCGACTCGGCCTGACGGCGGTGATGGCGTCGTCGAACAAGGGGCTGGAAGGGGTGCCGGGGATCGGCTTCGTGGTGGCGGAGCGGGAGCACCTCCTGACGTGCGCGGGCAACGCCGTCAGCCTGAGCCTGGACCTGTGGGCGCAGGCGGACGGGTTCCGGCGCAACGGGCAATGGCGGTTCACGCCGCCGGTGCAGGTGGCGGCGGCGCTGGACGCGGCGCTGGACCAGCTCGACGCGGAAGGGGGCGTGGCGGCGCGCGGCGCGCGCTACCGCCGGCTGCACGCCCGGCTGGTGGACGGCATGGCGGCGCTGGGGTTCGAGGCGTATCTGCCCCCTGCCCTGCAGGCGCCGGTGATCGTCACGTTCCGCGACCCGGGGCCGCCGTTCGACTTCGCAGCGCTCTACGACGCGCTCGCCGCGGACGGGATCGTGCTGTATCCGGGCAAGCTGACGCGGGCGCCCAGCTTCCGGGTCGGCTGCATGGGCGCGATCGACGAGGCGGACATCGCCCGCGCGCTGGCGGCGATCGGGGCGCATCTCGGGCGTTGGAGCGTCACCATACCATCACATGGCGGAACCGGCGCCTTGCGCTAGAGCATGACCCGTTCGCATCGGCTCGCGGGTCATGCTCCAGCTTGTTGTCTTGTCGGGCATCCTTCCGATCGACCGGACCGGTTCGATCGGGTGATGCTCCAGGAGGCCACCCGTGTCGCGCCTTCTCGTCAGCCTTGGCCTGGCCATGTCCGTGGGTGGCGGACTGGCCGCATCCGCATGGGCCGACGATCCGGTCGAGGTGGTGACGGTGCGACCTCGCGCCGGGACCGAGGCGCCGTCGGCGCAGCCGGCCGGAGCCACCGAGCCGTCCTCGTTGGTGGACCAGGCGGCACTGGACCGCTACGTGGCGCCGACCGGCAACTATGACGACGCCCTGCGGCTGACGCCGTCGGTGCTGGACGTGTCGCCGAACGGCCCCGGGCTCGGCGAGGCGCAGGTGCTGACGATACGAGGCTTCGCCGACGGGCAGTACGACGTCACCTTTGACGGCATCCCGTTCGCCGACAGCGACGACTTCACCCACCACAGCTCGGCGTATTTCACGCTCCGCGACCTCGGCGGCGTGTCGGTGGATCGGGGGCCCGGCGATGCGGCCACGATCGGCGACGCGACCTTCGGCGGCACGGTGGCGCTGCGCTCGATCGGCCCGTCGGCGACCGGTGCGGTGTCGCCCACAGAGTCGGTCGGCTCGTTCGCCAC
>CALMVN010000163.1 GCA_937873225.1 uncultured Acetobacteraceae bacterium | reverse complement strand
GCGTAGCCGGTTCCGTGTCCGCCTGCACCACAGGTGCATTGGTGTATGGAAGGCCATTATTGCCGGAAGGAGCCCGGAAGGAGCCCGGTATGAGGTCGGTATAAGGCCGGAAGGAGCCGGTAGGATGCTGGCCCGTGTAACGCATCTTCCGCCGGCACCTCGACGCCCTGCCCGGTCTCGTCCCCCCGTTACTCCGGATCCGTGTAACGCGGTTCTCGATGGCGCCGATCAGGGTGCTTACTGGCTGTCCACGAAGGCGACGCCACCAGTGGCATCCAAGCCACCTGCCACTGGTGGCGGTGGGATCTCGACGCCTTGTGATCAGGACTGCTTCGGGAGGAGCCTAACCTTGAGCTCCGACTCGCATGGGGCCTACCTTGCCCGACCAACACCTTGAACGCCCGACAACTAGCCAGCTGGTTGAAGAAGGGCGGGCTCTCGTAGAGCAATGCCGGCATCTGCGCCGCCAGCTCGCTGCCGTGCGCCTGGAAACCAGGCTCCTGATCGACTCCATCCGAAGTGACCGGAGGATCCAAAGCGCTGTCGTTGACGCGGTGGCCTTTTGAGGAGAAAGGCCGGCTCTCGGCCTCGCTTGCGGTCAGCCGCCCCGCCTCCGTCAACCGGATAGCGGCGCAGCCGTGTGCACGCCGCGCTATCCTGCCCGCCCCTGCTTCTCGGCCAGCTTGGCAGCTCCGCTCCGGCGCGCGGCCTGCTGGCTGGTGTAGCGCCCGACCAGATCAGCAGTCGCTTGGGTCGCTACCTTGCTAGCAAGACATCAGGCTATCGGCGGCAAACCGTGCTTTACAAACAGTGCGTTGACCGCTTGCACCAGCAGATCATGTGCCGGCTTGTCCTGCTCCACGGCCAAGCGCTTAAGCTGCCGCCACGCCTCGGTCGACAGGCGTAGTGTCTGGCCCCGGCGTCGATCGGGGGCGACCGCGTCGGCGGCCGTCACTGCATCGGTAGAGGCTGGCTCGACCGCTGCGACCGGCGGTTCCTTCTTCGCCGCGAACCCGGCAAGGCTGGCCCGCTTCATCATGCCATGTTCTCCTTCGCCCAGCGCCACAGCTGGCGCAGCTCCCTGGTCGCTTTCCCGGTCGGAGCGAACTCCGACACGGCTCGGCCGTCGATCAGGGCGTGCGCAAGGTCCGCGCGTTGGTGGATTGCGACCGGGACCACCGGCAGCCCATAGTCGCGTAGCCCGCTCCGCGCTTCCGACACGATCGACGCATCCATGCCGCCTCGACCAGGCGGACACGCGTTCAAGACGATGCCGCCCGGCCGGCGCGTCTCGCGCACCAGCTCGGCCGTCGCGCCGATCGCCCGCAGGTCCAGGATGCTTGGCCGCGTCGGGATCAGGGACAGGGACGCCAGCCGCGCCACGGTGACCGCATCGCGCTCGGCGCTGGGACGCGTATCCACCACCACCAGCTGGACGCCATCAGCGCGGGCCGCATCGAGCACCGCCGCTAGACTGTCGGGGTCGGTCTCGACCAGCTCCGGCGTCTCGGCAGTACGAGCTCGCCACCAGGCCGCGGTCGACCGCTGCGGATCTAAATCGACCAGCAACGTACGCAGGCCTTCCTGCTGCGCCAGGACTGCGAGGTGCAGCGCCAGGGTCGACTTGCCAGCCCCGCCCTTCTGGGCCAGCAGCGCCAACGTGCGCACCTCGTGCTTGCCCGCTACTTTGGTCGCTTGCTTTCGGACCATCATGCTCGCTTGCTATCAACGCATCACGACAGCCTGATGCCTTGCGACTGCTATAGCGGTAGCGGGCCGATCCTGGCTAGTGATAAAGACACTTGTCGATAGTCAGGGCTAGGGGTGGCTATGGTGTCAAAGTCAGTCGTGGCGCGGCTTCCAGAGCCGGCGTTGACGATCGCCGAGGCCGACGCCATGCGCAGCTATGCGATGGCGGAGAAGGCCGAGGCGACCCGGCGCGGCTACCGGTCCGACTTCGGCGGCTTTTCGCGTTGGTGCGAGGGCAGGGGGGTCAGCCAGCTGCCAGCCTCGCCTGCCACGGTGGCCGCCTTTCTGGCCGCTGAAGCGACAGCAGGCGCTAAGGCATCGACCCTGAGCCGGAAGCTGGCCTCGATCCGATATGCGCATCGCTTGGCGGGCCTGGCTTCACCCACCGACCTCGAGCAGGTGAGGGCCATCATGCGCGGGATCCGGCGAGACCATGGCGCAGCACCGCGTCAGAAGGCGCCAGCTACCGCCGAGCGCATTCGGAACATGCTGGCGCTGACGCCTGACACCTTGAAGGGCAAGCGGGACCGCGCGCTACTGGCGCTGGGCATGGCAGGTGCCTTCCGCCGGTCCGAGCTCGTCGCGCTGCAGGTAGCAGACCTAGAGCGGGTGCCGGAAGGGCTGCGCGTCACCATCCGCAAGAGCAAGACCGACCAGGAGGGCACTGGCCACGTCATAGCCATCCTGCGCGGGTCCAAACTTAAGCCGGTGCGGGCCGTCCTGGAATGGATGGAGGCCGCCGGGATCAGCAGCGGGCCGGTGTTTCGCTCGATCAACCGGCACGGACAGGTGTCGGTCGAGGAACTGACGCCGCAGACGGTGGCGCTGGTGGTGAAGCATTACGCCGACGCGGCTGGGCTCGACCCGGACGAGTTCGCTGGGCACTCGCTACGAGCCGGCTTCCTGACCAGTGCGGCTGAAGCGGGCGCCGACGTGCTGCGAATGATGGAGGTGTCTCGGCACAAGCGGGTTGAGACGGTCCGCGGTTACGTGAGGCGAGCAAACCTGTTCCGAGGTCATGCAGGCGCAAGGTTTCTATAATAAGCATATAACAGCACGAAGATATATCATGTGCAATTCATTATCAGACGGACGCGGTTCTTAAACTAGGCCGTCCACGCTGATTTCAAACAGTTTCGGCATCGGAGCATCCACTTTGCGATGAAAACGACATTAGCAAACCGGCTTGGTTATATTTATGCGGTTGTTGTTTTTCCCACTTGGCAGTGGATAACCCTTGGCAGCCTTGCCACGCTAGGGACGACTGATACCATACGGGCTGATATATATGGCGCACTTCCAGCAATACCTCATTTGTCAGCACTCTGGTGGGTCATCCTGTTTCTAGTTTCCGTGATCTTCTGCATCTTAGAGTCATCTTACCGATTGCTTCAGATAGAACAGTCAAGAAGCCAAACACTGGCAAGCGTTAACAGGTCAACTTATGCAGAAGGTGGAACTGGCGGTGAACTCTCCGTGCAGGGGCCGTTCACCGGGCAAGGTAAAGTGTTAGGAGGCGGAGGCGGTCAGGTTGGTGACCTTTACAAAGGGGGTGCTGGCGGTTCAGGTGAGATTACAGGAAACCCTAAATTGTCAGGGCTTGTTTCTTTCCACCTACGAGGTGGTACAGGTGGCAGCGTTGGTGACGGCACCGGGAGAGGCGGGAAAGGCGCTCCAAGCAGTTTTGAAGAGACAGGAGCACCGACTGAGACTTGGATTTATGGATGTGGAGGAGATTCAGCCAACCATCCAGAATTCACTCGTCGCATGGCGTTGATCGAGAGCTTTATATCGGAATATTTTGCAGCTTTTCCAAATCGAGCAACTTTCATACGAGCTGGTATCGACCTGATGCCAGAAAATTGGGTGAATAAGCGTCTTGAAGAGGTTGGAGAGAGCTGGAGGGTAGTACAGCGAGAAGGGCGATTTATACTACCGCAGATGAGAGGTCCTGATCGCTAGAGCGATCTGTCAAGGCATGCGTCTCGTTACCAGAACTCGTCTTTCAAATATCCGTCTTAATTGGCGGCCTTGGCTTCGGCAGCGACAGCCGACAACAGATGCACGGCTTCTCCAGGTAAGCGTAGCGGCGCCCAGCCGGGCTGGAGCCTACGCAAGCTGGCGGGCGTGCTAGGCGTCCCTCCCGATGTCATGATGCAGGCCGGATCCGGCAAATGGCCGATCGCCGCCGAACTCGACGCGTGGCTCGAGGAATTGACCGCCGTGTGGGAGCCGCTATCGGCCGAGCTGCGCGACATCGCCCGGCAGATGGAGTGCGACGCCGGCAAGTTCGTTCGGCGGCCGAGGGGCATCCGGCCGATCACGGATGCCAAGGCCGCGCTGCTGCAGGCAGTGGCGGGCTTCCACGCGCGGCACCCGGCGCCGGTGAGATCGAAGGGGTATCAGCCCCCCGATCCGGAAACACCTGGACACCGCCAACCGGCGGCCTGAAATGCACGCTGGGTATGGGTTGAGGGATTACAATCCGGCCCTCAAACCAGTAGGGCACGCATCACCTTCCACCTTGACGGAACCGCTCCACTCGTCCTATGTTTAGGACATAGGAAGGGAATTGTCCCGCCTGACCCGGGGAACGCCTCGCATGTCCTCATCCGCCATCGACTGGTCCGACACCACCCAAGCTGAGCGCTGGGAACGGATCATCAAGGTCGAGAACCTCCAGGCCGACACCAACCTCAAGCAGGCCCAGCGTAAGGTCGTCGTCTGGCAGGTGGCGATCGGCGCCGCCACGGCCGGTGGCGCGGTGGTGGGTGCCCTGGTGGCGCTGGTCGCGACTCTGGCGCACTGGCGGTGAGCCCGAGCGACACGCTGCGGATGGTAGGGGAGGCCCTTTATGGATCTCGCTGGCAGTCCGATCTCGCGGCTGACCTGAACGTCAGCGACCGTACCATGCGTCGGTGGGTGGCCGGCTCCGAGCTGCCGCGCGTCGACGTCGTGAAGGATCTTGGGACGCTGGTGCAGAAGCGGACCGGTAGGCTTGGGGAGGTGGGAACCGCCCTCACGCACGTCCAGCTGATCCAGTGGCGCGCGACCGGCCCGAAGGTGCCGCGTGGCGAAGAGCGCGAGAACGAGAGCAGACCCGTCTACGCCGAGGTGGAGGACATGGACGACGCGTAGCAGTCGGCTGCCCACGCATCGCACCCCGAGGCTTCCCCGTGGCATCACTGGCGCGACGAATCACCGGCAGGCTCACTCAGGAAATTCAGCTTACCCTGACGTCCAGTGTAGTCCTGCTCGGGCTGTTCGCTATCTACACGGATATCCCCACCCGCACCACCAGCACTACCCTCGCCGGCGCCCTGTTCGGCGCCGGAGCCGCGTTTGTCGGCGGATGGGTCGCGGAGCGTAACCGCTCCATCGCGGACAGGCGGTCCGAACTGCGGCGCCAGGAGACGGCACGACGCTACTTTGCGCCCGAGCTTGCCCGCATTGTGGGGGAATCAAGTGTGGGCTCTTAGTCGGATGGTGCCGAACTTTGTTTCGGCATCTGTTGGGCGTGCCATGCCGCAAATTGAGGGATGGGCGTTCTTCTTCCCCCGCCGACCCGTTCTCTATCCTGCGCCCATTCAATTTAAGGATCTTGCCCAGGACGACGCCACAGCGCTGATTGATTTTTACGACTCGCTACAAGGGATCTCGGAACTCATCGAGCAGTGGCTACGTGGCGAGGCTGTGCAGGACGTAAATCACTGGAACGTGCTGATGCAAACGGTGGAAAAGAGTTTGGGGTTTGGAAATGCAGCCGTGAAACGCTTCTGTCCAGATCAGCCGTCTAGTCCGATCGTACCCGCGGCAGGGTCTTTGAAAGACGCCCTAGCGCGAGAGTCCGATCACGTTCGCAAAGCACTTGCGGGGCATCTAGAGCGGGCCGCGACAGCCGCAGCGACTGCTCAAGCAAGGAGCGATCAAGCTGCCGCCGTCATGCTCCGACGTCGCCTCCCGCCGCAAACTCCTTGACCATTGATGGCCCGTCCAAACCTCCATCCCGACATCCTCCGCAGCTTCGAGGAACGCGGCGTCGATGGGGTGCGGGCTTCGCTCTACCACGCGGCCGCGCAGGACCCTCTCGGCTTCGCTACGCCGTCGAACAAGCAACCCCTCTACGCCTTACGCGAGACCGACAGCGGTACGGTGTCCGCTACCCGCGGAGATGCCGAGCGGTGGTTGGCCTGGAAGGGTCGGCGTAGCGACGCGTGGGTGAAAGGCGGGACCCTAGCGGCGCTGGCAGCTGCGCTCCTGGCCTTGTGTGCTTGGCTGTTCCCGCTTGGCCGCTGAATTGGCAACCATGTGTCCCTCGTGGTTCCGCATTTCCCCTGTGAGCGTCCCGGTCCCCACGAACACCTTCACCCCATCACCCTCGACAACCTCCCCCCGCAGCGCGATGATACACCCCCAATTGTCCACGAGCTCGCCCACATAGCCGCCGCCGCCCTTGCGGAGCCGGAACTTGTAGATGCAGCCCGTGCTCATGTGCGCGGTCCCCTCCATCCGGCTGGTGGCGCTGGGCACAGCGCGTCCGCCCGCGCCTGCAGCTTCTCCGCGCGCACCAGGTCGCCGTGCGTCCGCGCAAGCTCTGCTGCACGCCGTAGCTGCTGCGCCACCAAGCGCGTGGCGGCTGGCGGTAACGGCATCGTCACTGCCACCGGCTTGCGATCGTCAGGAGGGAGGAGAGGGCGATCCGTCATGCATGGTCCACGAGTGGCACATGGCCTGCGCCTAGCAAGAGGGGCATTGCGTTCCCAGATCTGCGCTTGCGGGTCCGAGGAGTCGTTTGATGAAGATGATGTGCGTCCTCCTGCTAGGCATCCCCATGGGGATCGGCCTGGCCTTGCTGACCCAGGATGTCAGCCACCTACTCGCGACGGTAGAGCGGTAGGGCCACATCACCGGTACCCGTTCCATCCGGCATGATGTCAGTGGTGATCGGCTACCGCTGACGGGCAGCAGTTTCACACCTCACGAGATCGTCACAAAAAAGCGACATCTGCCAGACCGGGTGCCCCGTAACAGATAGCAGGGGTCATAGAACATGGCTCCTGAAGCGTGCGATCACGTGCGCCGTCCTCGGATAAAACACCCCATGCAGCAGAACAACACTCTCCAGATTTCGGCCTCACCCTCTCGCCGCTCCCTCCTCGGGCGGGCTGGTGTCGGCGCCCTGGCCGCCGGAGTGCTGGCGACCGGTATAGGCCGCACGTCGCCAGCCGAAGCAGCGACCGCGGACATCGACGTCGGCATCCTCAACTTCGCGCTCAATCTGGAATACCTGGAGGGCGAGTACTACAACCGGGGCGTCAGCGGATCCGGCCTGACCAACATCGGCACGCCCGGCACGGTCACCGGCGGCAGCCCGGTGCCGTTCACCGACCCGGCC
>CALMVN010000162.1:1159-4778 GCA_937873225.1 uncultured Acetobacteraceae bacterium | reverse complement strand
AGCTTCGACGCCGGCTACGCCCTGTTCCAGAGCGACAGCGCCTTGTTCGGCCGTCTGGCCGGAACATCGGTGCTTCGTCGCCAGCTGAGCCGGGTCGCCTCGTCCCACCAGGCGCAGGCCGCCGCCAATTGTGCCGGTCGCATCATGCTGGCTCTGGTGCCGTTCTCGGCCCTGACCTGGATGTTCGTGACCCGCTGAGAACGTAAGGGCCAGCTACCCCCACAAGGGCGCTTAAGACTGGAAGGCTCCGATCAGAGCAATAGCGATACACAGTGCTCCGGCCTCTCTCCCCTAGCGGGGAAAGAAGTTAGCCTAACGACAACGCTGGAATAGGTCAGGATTAGAACCATAGTCGCGTCACCGGCGACATCACGGTGCACGTCGTTTATGAACTGAGCAAAAGCCCCTCCGGCTTGAAAAAATACGGCTAGTGCCGCTGCTACGACCCCGTTGTTGGTCAGTGCGTCGTTTCAGGCTAGGGAGTTAAACCGGCATCCAGTTCAGGCAGGACAGCCGGACCATCGACTGAACTCCGTTCGACTGGAACCCGTTTTGAAGGCCCGCTTCGATAAGGTGCTGGCCGATCTCGCCGATACGTTCTGGCTGCTGCCGGGCGTCATGGTTATCGGCGGTATCCTGCTCGGCATTGGACTGGTGGCGCTGGACCGGAGCGGCACTGTGCCGCGATGGCTCATAGAGTCTCCCTGGCTCTATAGTGGCGGCGGTACCGGCGCGCGAACCCTACTCGGCGCGGTGGCCTCCTCGACCATCGGCGTAGCCGGAACGGTGTTCTCCATCACCATCGCAGCGCTGTCGCTTGCCGCTGGCCAGATGGGCCCGCGCCTGCTGCGCAACTTCACTCAGGACCGCGGCAACCAGTTCACGCTCGGCGTCTTCCTAGGCACCTTCTCCTACACGCTCATGGTGCTGCGCTCCGTGCGCACACATGGCGAGGGCGACTTCGTCCCGCACCTGTCCCTCAGCATCGCCATCCTCCTCGCGTTCATCTGCGTCGCCACGCTGGTGTTCTTCGTCGGTCACATGGCCGGCCGGATCAACGTCGACACTGTCATCGACCTGGTGAGCGAGGACGTGCGGCGGGCAATCGCTCGGCTCATGCACGACTCTCCGCAACCGATGCCGCCGCCCGACGAGCACTGGCGGGGTGCGGTCCCAGTCTATGATCCCCGGCGCGGCTATCTGCAGGAACTTGACGGCGCGGGCCTGGCGCGGTGGGCCGCAAGTCATGGGACGACGCTGCGGCTGCTGGTACGGCCCGGCGACTACGTGTTCCCGGGCGCCATCATCGGCGTCACGACATCGCCGGTGGATGGGGTGGCGGCCGCCATCCGCTCCGCTACCGCCGTCGGTGGTGAACGGGTCAGCGCCGGCGACCTAGAGTTCGCGGTGCGCCAGCTGGTCGAGGTCGGAGTGCGAGCGCTGTCGCCCGGCATCAATGACCCGAACACGGCGATAAGTGTTCTGGACCGACTGGGTGCTGCCCTATGCGACGCGGTGCCGCTGCACCTAGCGAGCGGCGTTAGCCTGCATGGCGGCCGGGCTGTTCTAGTGGTGCCGGCAGTCGATTACGGCGGCCTGACCGACGCCATGTTCCACATGCTGCGTCAAAACGCCAACGGCAGCACGGCCGTGCTGGCGCACCAGCTGGATGTACTGACCGCAGTCGCCGGATGCGAGCGTGATCCGGCCCGCCTCGTCGAGCTGACGCGTCATGCCGACTTGGTACTGAATGACGCCGAACGCGACATTTCCACGTCGGCCGACTTAGAGGACGTGCGCGTGCGGCATCGCCGCTTCGTCGCAGTACGCCAGCATGGGGCGCTCAGCGTGTCACAGGGCGACGGGCTCGGCTAAGCTGGATCGAAGCCTTATCATCCAGTCGGTGGTCAACATGATCCGCCTGACCCTCTCGCGGCGGTGGTCTTCCACTTTCCAAGCATCCGCTTCACGCATCGACCACGCAGCGCTTGGAGCCACTAAGCTTTGGAAGATCGCGAACAACAAAAGCGGAGGGTCGCAACGACTCGATCACCCTCCCCTATCGTCCGCTGAGGCTTCATCAGCGTTGGAGGGTCAAGAGGATGTCTTCGTCTGCCCGAACCAAAGATGCCAGCTACCGCACGGTCGCGCCGGCAAGATCCGGATCGAAGCACGAGCCGATCGACCGTGCTGCTGCCCTCGAGTGGGCCAAGGCCAACGGCGTCAAGCCGACGCCGAGCGACACCTTCCAACACCGGCTGAACTCGAGGCGTGCTGAGCTGGGGCTGCCCCGCTTTATCATCGACACCCGGCCGCAGCTGAAGGTCGTGACACAGCAGGACCGACCGAAGCGAGCGGCACCGGCCATTAAACCGCTGGCGACGTCCGAAAGCGAGCTCTTGGAGCTGGTCACGGACCACAGTGGCACCATCACCTGCCAAGTCACGCCGCAGATCGCCGGCTGGCTGCTGACCCTCAACACGGGCAACCGGCCGGTCCTGAAGGCCAACGTGGAGCGGTTCCGGGCCATCCTGAAGGCCGACCGCTGGCAGAACACGGGCGAGCCCATCATTGTCAGCCGGGAGGGCGTACTGAACGACGGCCAGCACCGTCTCTTGGCGATCAAGGCCGCTGGATACACCGTCGAGCTCGACGTCAGGTTCGGCGTCACGCGGGAGGCGTTTTATGCTACGGGCTTCGGCAAGCGGCGGTCGACCCCTGACGTCCTCGGCGTCGAGGGCTACAGCAATACCAGCTGCCAAGCCTCTATCGCGCGGCTGATACGAGCCTATGATGCCGGGCAGATGGGTGCGATCCGGCAGACGACCCTGGAACCTGAGGAAGCCCTCCAGATCATCGAGCGGGACGACAACATCCCGCACGTAGCAGCCCGGATCCAGCGCTTCACCAGCTTCCCACCCTGCCGATGCGGCGGGTTCGGCTTCCCGCTGGTCCTGGCGGCGCGCAAGCTTCCAGTGGAACGCATCTTCGAGTTTGCCGCCCTGGTCGTCAGCGGTCTGGCGCAGGACGGCGGATCTCCCACCTACCGCCTGCACCAGAAGCTAGGCGACATGCGTGCCCGGCGCGAGCGCATCAGCCAGGTCGACCTCGCCGCGCTGACCATCAAGGCCTGGAACTCCTGGATCGCCCGCGGGAGTTTGCTACAGCCCATGAAGACGACAGACAGCGACAGGACCTCGGCAGGGTTCCCGCGGCTGAAGTGGGCGTAATCAAGAGGCGGCGCGGGCGGCTGCGACGGTGACCCGGAGATCACCGCCCCTGGTCACCAGTAGTAGCTATGCGGCTTCCGATCGCCGGTCCGCTCGAAGCAAGCGTTTTCGACGTCGACGAACCCACGGATGATCCGACGGATCAGCAGCTTGTCCCCCCGACGTCCCGGCCGCTCGTCACGAAGCCGGACATGCCAGCCCGGCGCCTCGCCGATCCGGCTGTGGGTCAGCCTTCGGCGGCTGCGGCCCGGGCGGACAGCCCAACGGTGGTTCTTCCCCCACCGGTAGCTGTGGTGGTGTGTGCGAGACATGTGACCAGGTGTCCTGGCCGCACGGACTGATTTCCGGGCGTGCCTACATGGCCGCCTCCTTCGGCTTGGATGGTCCGG
>CALMVN010000162.1:0-1059 GCA_937873225.1 uncultured Acetobacteraceae bacterium | reverse complement strand
GCCGCCGCCAGCACATGCCGATCGTCTGGGTCTGGCAGGTTCAGGCTCGGGATGAGACCTTGGTAGCCGGTGACCTCGGCATCCGGAATAGCCTTCTCCATTAGCTCCCGCGTACGGCCTAGCTTATCAGCTAGCTCAGGTCGGTCTGCGATCAGGCTGCGGACCCACTCCTCCTGGACCTCGGCCGACCAGCGGGTGCGGAACAGGTTCGTGCTGGCCAGCCGGAGCAACAGGTCGCGCAGCGGTGCTGGATAGAAGACGCAGGCGTCAAAGAACGCCGTGAAGGCCATTGGAAGCTAGTAGCCCATCCCGAGCTCTTGGGCTTCCGCCACCAGTGCATCCAAGGCGGCTGCGGATGCCTCAGCCTGCTTCCGGCGATAGACGCGGAAGTCGCGCAGCAGGATGCGCCGGTGGGTGCCCACCATCTGGTGCGGGATCTCACCGGCCTCGAGCAGCTTGATTAGGTGCGGCCGCGACACGTTGAGCATATCGGCCGCCTGCTGCGTGGTGAGCTGCGCGTCCTCCGACATCACCGCCACCGCGCGACCCTCGGCGAGCTGCCCCAGCACATCGGTCAGCAGGCGAACCGCGGTCGCCGGCAGGATCAGTACCTCAGCCTCGTCCTGCTCCTCATCCCGGACCTCGACGCGCACGCGCTCGTGCCCAGCGAAGCGAGCAAGGGCACGCCCTGCGGCCTGGGCGGCGGCCTGCTCCGCCTGCGAGGGCGTTCCTGGCTCCACCGTCTTGAGCATGGACATGGTCATGATGCGATCTCCCGGCCCGATCTAGGTCGTTGGTAGGCTAAACGCAATAACCGAAACAAAGGTTAATGGGGGCTATCAGAAAAAGCCATATGCGGCGTGATCAGCCGATCTAACCCTCCCCTTCCTGCTCAGTCTTCCGGGTGTCCCGCCTCTCCTTGTCCCGCACGACCCGCTCCCAGACCCGACGCACCGAGTTGGCGTTCGGCGGCTCGCCGCGGGACCCGAGGATCCCGTCCAGCGCCATGATCCGGGCGATCTCGCCCCACTGCAGCCCGTTCCAGCCGTTCCGGTGCTG
>CALMVN010000161.1:707-5427 GCA_937873225.1 uncultured Acetobacteraceae bacterium | reverse complement strand
GCGGCGAACGGGGATTTAGGCCCCAGACGATAAAGCGTCAACCCTGGATGATGGGCGGGAGAGGATTTTCCTCCCTCGTGGGTCCCGCTGGGTCGGGATCAGGCGATCCCGTGGTAGGCCCGGAACCAGGACACGAACCGCGGGATCCCGACGTCGAGCGCGACACGGGGCAGCCAGCCCGACAGCGCCTGCGCCGCGTCCACCGAAGCCCAGGTCGCCATCAGGTCGGCGGCCGGCCTCGGCACCATCCGGATCTCCGCCCGACGTTCCAGCGCCTGCTCGAGGAGCTCCACCATGCGCGACACCCGCTCGCTGCAGCGGTTCCCCAGGTTGAGGATGCGCACCCGCTCCGCTGCAGGATCCGGCGGCAGATCCAGCACGCGCAGCACCCCGTCGACCACGTCGTCGATGAAGGTGAAGTCCCGCGACAGGCCCTCGCCCTCGTAGAGCGTCACCGGCCGGCCTTCCGTGATCGCCCGGGCAAAGCCGTAATACGCCATGTCCGGGCGCCCCCACGGGCCGTAGACGGTGAAAAAGCGCAGGGCGGTCTGCGGGATGCCGTAGAGATGACCATAGGCGTGCGAGATCAGCTCGCCCGAGCGCTTGGTCGCCGCGTAGAGCGAGTTCGGACGGTCGGTGCGGTCGGCCTCGCGGAACGGCAGGCTGTCGTTCAGCCCGTACACCGAGGAGGAGGACGCAAACACCAGGTGCCGGAGCCGTTCCAGGCGACGGGCCGCTTCCAGCAGGGTGACGTGCCCGAGCACGTTCGCCTGCACGTAGACGTAGGGGTCGACCATGGAATGCCGCACCCCTGCCTGCGCAGCCAAGTGGACGATGCGCGTGATGCCGGGCTCGGCCGCGAACAGGACGGCCATCGCGTCCCGGTCGGCGATGTCGGCCTCGACGAACCGGTAGCCGGCACGACCGGCAAGACGCACGCACCGCGCCCGTTTCAGGCCCGGATCATAATAATCGTTCAGGTTGTCGAGGCCGACCACCTGCTCGCCGGCATCGAGCAGCGCCAGCGCCACATGGTGCCCGATGAAACCGGCCGCTCCAGTCACCAGAACCGTCATGGCCGTCCTTCGCGCGAATTCCCTGCTTCCCGCTTGTGGCGGTCCGGGCGTCCGGACGCAAGAACGCGGACCCGCGCGCTCCGTGCCGAACCATCCCCGGATGGCGGCGTTCTCCCGCAGCCCGATGCCGGATCGCCGACACGACCGCGCGGCCGGCATCCGATCTTGTCCCCGGTTCGAACACGAGAGGCTTCATCCATGGCCACCAAGCAGCGGCTGCACCCGACCCGCACCAAGCTGGAATCCAACGCCCGCAGCGTCGCCATCGACGTGCTGAACAAGCGCCTGGCGGACGGGCTGGACCTGTCCCTGATCACCAAGCAGGCGCACTGGAACCTCAAGGGTCCGCAGTTCATCGGCATCCACCTGATGCTGGACGGGTTCCGCGACGAGCAGGACGACCTGAACGACAAGATGGCCGAGCGCATCACCGCGTTGGGCGGCACGGCGTTCGGCACCACCCAGGCCATCACCGCGAACAGCCAGCTCACGGCGTATCCGACCGACATCTACCGCATCGCCGACCACCTGTCGGCGCTGATCGACCGCTACTCGACCTTCGCCAACTCGGTGCGCGAGAACATCGACGACACCGACGAGGCGGGCGATCCCGACACCGCCGACCTGCTGACCGAGGTCAGCCGGGCGATCGACAAGCAGCTCTGGTTCCTCGAGGCGCACGTCCAGGAGCCGACCGGCGAGATGCGCGACGGCGACGGCTCGGGCCAGCGCGCGGCCTGAACGGCGACCCCTTCGACGGCCAGGCCGGGGCGGACGCTCCGGCCGCGCGCCCGTCGTGGCGCCCGCTCCGCCCGACCGAAGCGCTACGACTTCCCCGGCGCGCCGAGCCCCGGGCCCTGCACCAGGTCGCCGACCCTGATCCCGAGCCTGGCCGTGATCCCGCCCTGGAGCTCGAGCGTCGCCTTGGCGATGCCATGGCTGTCCACGTTGGCGAGGCTGTAGGGCACCGTGTTCTCGGCGATGTGCATGATCCGGTTGTCGGTGCCGATGAACACCATGTCCTCCGGCACCGGGCAGTGCTTCATCCACATGGCGCTCTGCTGCGGCTCCGGCCAGACGAACAGCATGCCGCTGCCGGCCGGGATGCTGGTGCGGAACATCAGCCCGACCTCCTGCTGCCGCGGCGTCTGGGCGAGCTCCACCAGGAAGTCGTGCCGCGCCCCGTCCTGGCCCACCACCGAAACGTGGTCCTGCTTCAGCGTCGGCTGGGCCGCGCTCGGCTCGACGTCCTGGGCGGCGGCTGGGTGAAGGCAGCACAGCGACAGCAGCGACGCCAGCAGGACCGCCATCGCGACGTTGGGACGAACACGCATCACCAGGGTTTCTCCGGAACCGTCCGGCCCATCTGCCGGATCTCCGGCCGCACAGGACCCCCGCCCGCGCCGCGTTGCAAGTTGGCGTCCCGGTTCCCGCGTCAGGACAGGAAGGGATTGGTGCGCCGCTCCTGGCCGATCGTGGAGCCGGCGCCGTGACCGGGAACGATGGCCAAGTCGTCGCCGAGGCCGAGCAGCTTCGTCCTGATCCCGGCCATCAGCGCCGCCTCGTCGCAATAGGGAAAGTCGGTGCGCCCGACCGAGCCGCGGAACAGGGTGTCGCCGACCAGGCCGAAGCGCAGCGCCTGCTCGACGAAGACGACGTGTCCCGGCGTGTGTCCCGGGACGTGCAGCACCTCGAGCCGGCAGCCGGCGAGGGACAGCGTCTCGCCTTCCTCCACGTAGCGATCGGGCACCACGTCCTGCATGTCGGCGATCCCCGTCGCCCGGGCCTGGGCGGCGATGCCGGCCAGCAGGAACGCGTCGCGCCGGTCCGGGCCGATCACCGGCACGGGCGCCCCCGACACCGGCGGCAGCGCGTCGCGCAGTGCGGCGGCACCGCCGGCATGATCGAGATGGCCGTGGGTAAGCAGGATCGCCTCGACGCTCACGCCGAGCTCGCCCAGCCGGGCCAGGATCTGCGGCACGTCGCCGCCGGGATCCACCACCACGCCCCGCCCGGTGTCGACGTCCCACAGGATCTGGCAGTTCTGCTGGAACGGAGTGACGACGACGATCTCGAGCTTGGGCGACGGCATCGGTCGGCACTCCTGGAACGGAACGGGTTGGGCGCGAACCGTTATGGCCTCCGGCGCGTCCCCGTTCCAGACTGCCCCCCTCACGTCCGGAGCAGGCCATGACCGACCCCGCTACGACCGACCTCCGGCAGGCCGCCGCCTCGCAGGACGCGCCGCTCGACGACCCGCTGCTCCACGCCGCGCGCTGGCACGCGCAGGGCGAGGCGGTGGCGCTGGCGACGGTGACCGCGACCTGGGGCAGCGCGCCGCGCCCGGCCGGCAGCCGTATGGCGATCAGCGCCGGCGGCCGGATCGCCGGCTCGGTCAGCAGCGGCTGCGTGGAGGGCGACGTGGTCGAGGCGGCGATCGAGACGATACGGGACGGGCAGCCGCGCCTGCTGTCCTACGGCGTCAGCGACGACAGCGCCTGGTCGGTGGGGTTGACCTGCGGCGGCACCATCAGCGTGTTCGTCGAGCAGCTGGGCGGCGACGGCGGCCGATGACACCGGACATCCTGGCGCGGCTGATCGAGGCGAAGGAACGCCGGCAGCTTGCCGTGCTGGCGACGCGGCTGCCGGACGGTGCGCAGGTCCTGCTGCGCCAGGACGGGGAGGCGCTGGTTCCGGATGCCACGGCCGCCGTGCCAAACGGGCTGCCCGCCACCGCCGCGTCGGCAGCGGCCGACGAGCGCAGCCGGCAGGTCGTGCTCGGAGCGGAATCCTGGTTCCTGCACGTGCACGCCCCGCCGCCGCGCCTGCTGGTGATCGGCGCGGTGCACGTGGCGCAGGCCCTGGCCCCGCTGGCGCGCGCCGTCGGCCTGTCGGTGACGGTGATCGACCCGCGCCGCGGCTTCGCCACCTCCGAACGGTTCCCAGGCACCGAGCTGGTGACGCTGTGGCCGGACGAGGCGCTGCGCTCGCTCGGGATCGACCGGCACAGCGCGGTGGTGACGCTGACGCACGACCCGAAGCTGGACGATCCGGCGCTGGCGCTCGCCCTGGACAGCCCGGCCTTCTACGTCGGGGCGCTGGGATCCCGGAAGACGCAAGGGACGCGACGCGAGCGGATGCGTGCGACGGGGCTCGGCGAGGCCGCGCTGGACCGCGTGCGCGGCCCGGTCGGGCTGGCGATCGGCGCGGTCGGCGCGCCGGAGATCGCGCTGTCGATCCTGGCCGAGATCGTCGCCGTGCGACGCAACGCGGCGCTGGCGGCGCGTCGCGGCTGGGAGGAATGAGCCGGGTCGGGGCGATGGTGCTGGCCGGAGGCGCAGGACGACGCGCCCGGCCGTTCGACAAGCTGCTGACACGCGACCGGTCCGGGCAGACGATGATCGCCCGCACCCTCGACGCGGTGGGAGCAAGCGGCGCCGACGCCGTGCTGCTGGTGCTGGGGCACGACGCCGACCGCCTGCGCGGCGCCTGTTCCGGAACCGACTGGGTGCACGCCGCGGACCACGCGGAAGGGCTGTCCGCCAGCCTGCGCTGCGGCGTCGCCCGGGCGGGCCGGGACGGATGGGACGCGGCGCTCGTCTGCCTCGGCGACATGCCGCTGGTCCTGCCGGCCACGCTTCGCC
>CALMVN010000161.1:0-697 GCA_937873225.1 uncultured Acetobacteraceae bacterium | reverse complement strand
GGGGCTGCGGGGGCCACCGGCGGGGGGCCCGGCGGGCCCGGCGGGCCGGGGGGGGGGCGGGGGGGGGGGCGGGGGGGCCACGGCCGGACGCGGTGCTGCCGGTGTCGGGCGGCCGGCGCGGCAACCCGGTGCTGTGGGATCGGCGCATGTTCCCGCTGCTGCTCGAACTGCGTGGCGACGTCGGCGCGCGATCGGTGCTGGATCGTCCACGGACCAACGTGCTGGCGCTGGAAACCAAGGACGGCGCCGTGCTGGAGGACTTCGACACCCCGGAAGCCCTGACCTCCTTCCGGGCCGGTTGACCGGCGGCGGCGTCGGAGCCAGGAAGTGCCGCGGCATGCAGCAAGGGTCTGCACGGGCCGCTTGACGCCAGGACGGACCGACGGATGAGCCAACGCACCACCCGCCTTGCCGGTCCACGGCACGCAGCCGGCCTCGCGGTCGCCTGTTCCCTGCTGTGGTCCCTGGCCGGTTGCGGCCAGCCGAGGTCGAGCGCCGAGCTGGAACAGCAGCAGGCCTGCGGCCAGCAGGCCGACCGGCAGTTCGAGAAGCAGAACCGCTACCTCCTGTCGGAACGCGACCAGACCGACACCCCGTTCTCCTCCAGCGGGCTGCCGGGAGACACCACGCGGGGCCTGAACGACCAGTACGGCCGGGACCGCATGGTGGACGACTGCATGCACAGCCTGTCCGGAAC
>CALMVN010000160.1 GCA_937873225.1 uncultured Acetobacteraceae bacterium | reverse complement strand
GTCCTGCACCGACCCGGCGATGATGAACACCGTTCACGGATCCGGCTTCGACGCCCTCGTGCGCGGCGTGCGACGCGTTTCCTGGGGCGGCGACTGCTACGCCTACGGGCTGCTGGCGCTGGGCCAGATCGACGTGATCGCCGAGCGGGACATGAAGGTGTGGGACTGGGCCGCCCTGGTTCCGGTGATCGGGGGCGCCGGCGGGTGCGTCACCGACTGGTCCGGCAACCCGTTGCGCGCGGACGGCGACGGCAGCGTGCTGGCGCTGGGCGATCCGGCCCTGATGGACGCCGCACGCGCGCTGCTCGGCAGCCGATAGCTGCCATACCGCGCCCCGCGCTACCCGCCCGACCTCCTTTCCTCTAGAGCACAGCCCATGGCCAGCCTCCTTTCCCTGCCCAAGGACCGCATACGCATCCTGCTGCTCGAGGGCGTGCACGACAGCGCCGTGTCGCTGCTGGCGGCGAGCGGCTACGCGTCCGTCACCCGTCATGGCGGCGCGCTGGACGGCGAGGCGCTGGCGCGCGCGCTGGACGGCGTGCACGTGGTCGGCATCCGCTCGCGCACCCGGCTTTCCGCCGAGATCATCGCCGGCGCCGACAAGCTGATCGCGGTCGGCTGCTTCTGCATCGGCACCAACCAGGTGGCGCTGGACGCCGCCGCGATCCGGGGCATCCCCGTGTTCAACGCCCCCTACAGCAACACCCGCAGCGTCGCCGAGCTGGTGATGGGCGAGATCGTGATGCTGCTGCGACGCATCTTCCCGAAATCGGTGTCCGCCCATGCCGGCGGCTGGGACAAGTCCGCCGCCGGCAGCTGGGAGGTGCGCGGCAAGACGCTGGGCATCGTCGGCTACGGCAGCATCGGCAGCCAGGTGTCGGTGCTGGCGGAAGCGTTCGGCATGAACGTGCTGTACCACGACACCGTCGCCAAGCTCGGCCACGGCAACGCCCACGCGGTGTCGACGCTGCACGAGCTGCTGGCCCGGAGCGACGTGGTCAGCCTCCACGTGCCGCAGACCCCCGAAACCGACGGGCTGATCGGGGAAGCCGAGATACGGGCGATGAAGCCCGGGTCGTTCCTGCTCAACAACGCCCGCGGCAACGTGGTGGACCTCCAGGCGCTGGCGATCGCGCTGGACGAGCGCCACATCCTGGGGGCCGCGATCGACGTGTTCCCGCAGGAGCCGGGCAGCAACGCCGAGCGTTTCATCTCGCCGCTGCAGAACCGCGACAACGTCATCCTGACCCCGCATATCGGCGGCTCCACCGCGGAAGCGCAGGAGCGGATCGGGGTCGAGGTGGCGGCCAAGCTGATCGAGTACAGCGACGTCGGCGCCACCCTGGGCGCGGTCAACTTCCCGCAGGTGCAGCTGCCGCCGCGCCCGCGCGGCACCCGCTTCATGCACGTGCACCGCAACACGCCGGGCATCCTGCGGCGGATCAACGAGATCTTCTCCGAATCCGGCGTCAACATCGCCGCCCAGTTCCTGCAGACCGACGGCGAGCTCGGCTACGTGGTGGTCGAGGCGGAAAGCGACCGCGCCGACGACGGCGCGATCCTGGCCCGGCTGCGCGCGCTGGACGGCACCATACGCGCCCGGCTGCTTTACCAGCGCTAGGCGGCGGCGGCGCCTTTACCGGGTCTTAAGCCTTCGCGGGCACGGTCGGCTCCGGGACCACCGGAGCAGCAACGTGCCGCGCGAAGTTCGCAAGATCATCTTCACGGCCGAGGAGCTGGTCCTCGCCGTCAGGAGCTATGACCGGGTCACCACGGAGTTCCTGCCTCGCGGCGAGGTGCGCTCGGTGCAGGTGGAGGATCGCGGCGGGGTCCGCCTGACCGTGTCCCTGCAGGCCGGTCCGGCGGGTGCGACCGACATCGACGTAGCCCCGCGCGACGCCATCGAGCTGCTGATCCGCGCCTGCCTGGAGAACAACATTCCCATCCCGCTCCGGGCGGCCAAGTTCCTCGCCGTGGTCGACGGCGACCTGGCGATGGTCATGGACCTGGTCGACGAGGACGTGGTCGGGCCGGTGCTGCAGCAGCCGCGTCCGTCGGCGATGGGCCGGATGCCGGTCCGGCGCCCGGCAGCCTGACGTGAGGCAGCCTGATGGGCGGCGGCCTGCTCCTGACGCAGGCGGTGGCGTCATAACGAAGCCTTAAGCCGGACCGGTCAGGCTCGCGTCTCCTCCACCGGAGCCGCCGCATGACCATCGCCTGCGTCCAGAGTTTCGCCTTTTCCGGGATCGACGCGGTGCCGGTCGAGGTGCAGGTGCAGATCTCCAACGGTTTGCCCGCCTTCCTGATCGTGGGGCTCGCCGACAAGGCGGTGGGCGAGGCGCGGGAACGGGTGCGGGCCGCACTCACCGCCATGGGCCTGGCGCTGCCGGCCAAGCGGGTGCTGATCAACCTGGCCCCGGCAGACCTTCAGAAGGAGGGCAGCCATTTCGACCTCGCCATCGCACTGGCGGTGCTGGCGGCGATGGAGGTGCTGCCGCGGCTCGAGGTGGCGGGCTACGCCGCGATCGGCGAGCTGTCGCTGGACGGCCGGGTCAACCCGGTCAGCGGCGTGCTGCCGGCGGCGATCGGCGCCTCGGCGCAGGATCTCGGGCTGATCTGCGCGCAAGGCCAGGGCGGGGAAGCCGCCTGGGCCGGCCGCATCGCCGTGCTGGCGACGCCGGACCTGCTGTCCCTGGTCAACCATTTCCGTGGCGTGCAGGTGCTGGAGCCGCCGGTGCCGCCTGGCATCGCCGATCGCGGCCGGTTCCCCGACCTGGCCGAGGTCAAGGGCATGGAAACCGCCAAGCGGGCGCTGGAGATCGCCGCCGCCGGCGGCCACAGCCTCCTGCTGATCGGCCCGCCGGGTGCCGGGAAGTCGATGCTGGCGGCGCGGCTTCCCGGCCTGCTGCCCGACCTGTCTCCGAAGGAGGCGCTGGAGGTCACCACCATCCACAGCATCGCCGGCCTGCTCGAAGGCGGGAAGCTGGTGACGCGTCCGCCGTTCCGCGAGCCGCACCATTCCGCCAGCCAGGCGGCGATCGTCGGCGGCGGGCCGCGCGCCAAGCCGGGCGAGGTCAGCCTGGCGCATCGCGGCGTGCTGTTCCTGGACGAGATGCCCGAGCTGCCGCGCCAGTCGCTGGAGGCGCTGCGCGCGCCGATCGAGACCGGACGCACCACCGTCGCCCGCGCCGCCGGACACTACACCTACCCCGCCCGGTTCCAGCTGGTGGCGGCGATGAACCCGTGCCGCTGCGGCCATCTCGGCGATCCCGGACGCGAATGCCGGCGGGCGCCGCGCTGCGGCGAGGAGTACATGGCCAGGATCAGCGGCCCGATGCTGGACCGGATCGACCTCACGGTGGAGATGCGCCCGGTGGCGGCGTCGGAGATCGCACGCGCGCCGGCGGGCGAGACGAGCTGCGACGTCGCCTCCCGCATCGCCTGCAGCCGGGCGAGGCAGCACCATCGCCAGGACGGGCTGTGCAACGCCGAAAGCACGCCGGAGCAGTTCGTGCTGAGCGAGGACGCCCGCGCGCTCAGCGAACAGGCCGGAGACCGGCTGCAGCTGTCGGCGCGCGGCTTCACGCGCCTCCTCCGGGTGTCGCGCACCATCGCCGACCTCGAAGGCTGCGAGGCGGTGCAGCGCCCGCACGTCGCCGAGGCGCTGGTCTACCGACGGCGGTCGCAGGCCTGACGTTTCGGTGATCTACGGAACAAAACGGGTACTTCGTCGTTCGGAAGTCATGAGCACAAACCCGAAGACCGACGCGGTGGACGAGCAGGACGTTCCGTCGAACACCGTCAAGAATCCCGATGACTGGACCACCGGCAAGGAAACGATGACCGGCGCCCAGGCCTCCTACCTCAAGACCCTGTCGGAAGAAGCCGGCGAGCCGTTCGACGAGAACCTCAGCAAGGCCGACGCGTCCAGGCGGATCGACGCGCTGCAGGCGGCGACAGGCCGCGGCAAGAACCACTGAGGCGACAAGCCTCGCGCCGCTTCAGGCAGAGGCGGCACGAAGCACGGCGAGACCGCCTTCCAGGTCCGCGATCAGGTCGTCCGGCGCTTCCAGCCCGACATGCAGCCGGAGTGCCGGTCCCGGAAGCCGCGGCCTGGCGAGGGTCGCGGTCCGGCTGATCGTGCCGGTGGTCGGCAGCACGAGACTTTCGAAGCCGCCCCAGGACGCCCCGAGCCCGAACACCGCCAGGGCCGCCACCATGTCCTCCACCGCGGCAGGGGTGTAGCGGTCGGCGAACACCACGCCGAACAGGCTGGAGGCGCCACGGAAGTCGCGCGTCCAGAACCCGTGCCCGGGGCATTCCGGCAGCGCCGGGTGCAGCACCCGCGCCACCTCCGGCCGTCCCTGCAGCCAGCGGGCGACGATCAGCGCCGAACGCGACTGCCGTTCCAGGCGCACCCCCATGGTCCGGAGCCCGCGCAGCGTGAGCCAGCAATCGTCCGGCGAGGCGTACTGCCCGAGCTGCACCACCGAGTCGCGCAGCACCACCCAGTCCGCCTGGTCGACCACGGTCACGGCGCCCAGCACCGCGTCGGCATGTCCGGCGGCATACTTGGTCAGGGCCTGGATCGACACGTCGACGCCGTGCTCGAACGGCTGGAACACGTGGATGCCCCAGGTGTTGTCCAGCATCAGCTTGGCGCCGTGCTCGTGCGCCACACGCGCCAGCATCGGCACGTCCTGCACCTCGAAGCTGTGGCTGCCGGGGCTTTCCGCGAACAGCACCTGGGTGGCCGGCCGCATCAGGGCGTGCAGGCTGTCGGCGTCGATCATCGGGTCGTAGTAGGTGGTCTCGATGCCGAGCCGGCGCAGCATGCTGTCGCAGAACCGCCGGGTCGGGCCGTACACGCTGTCCGGCATCAGGCAGTGGCCGCCGGCGCCCAGGAACGCGAGCAGCGGCGTGGTGCAGGCGGCGAGCCCCGACGACACCACCTGGGTGTGCCGCCCGCCCTCGATCGCCGCCACCGCCTCCTCCAGCAGCGACTGGGTCGGTCCCCCCATCGCGCCGTAGATCAGGGCGTGCTCGTAGCGCTGCGCCGAGCGGGCGCGCATCGCGTCCATGCTCTCGTACAGCACGGTCGAGCCGCGCGACACCGGCGGGTTGACGAAGCCGGGACCGGTGCCGGACGGCCTGGCCAGCCGCACCATCTTCGCCGTCAGGTCGGACCAGCCGTCATCGGGAACCGGCAGGTCGTGCTCGGCGCCGCTCACCGGCCGGCTCCGGTCTGGCGGGGAACCGGCGCCTGCGCCCATTCGGTCCAGGAGCCGTCGTACAGCGCCCCCGGCTCGAAGCCGGCCACGACCAGGCCCAGCGACAGCACGGACGCGGTCAGGCCGGAGCCGCAGCTGGTGACCACCGGATCGCCGGCACCCACGCCGGCCGCGGCGAAGCGCGCACGCAGCTCGTCGCGGGAGCGGAAGCGCCCTTCCCCGGTCAGCAGCTCGCCGTATGGCAGGCTGGCCGAGCCCGGGATGTGCCCGCCGGGGAGGCCGGCGCGCGGTTCCGGCACGCCGCCCTCGAACCTGCCGCGGCTGCGCGCGTCCAGCAGGCGCGTCGCCCCGGCGGCCAGGGCGCCGCGCGACAGCGCCGCCATGTCGCCGAGCCCGACCAGGCGACGGGCCCGAAGCGACGGCACGAAGCGTCCGGCCGGCACGGCTGCCGATGCGCCGTGCTCAAGCGCCCGCCCCTCGCCGCGCCAGCACGGCAGGCCGCCGTCGAGCACGCGCACCCGGTCGTGGCCGAACAGCCCGAACAGCCACCAGGCGCGTGCGGCCGAGGCCACGCCGGTCTGGTCGTACAGCACCACCTCCGTGTCGTTGGACACGCCGAGCGCGCCTGCGAGGCGGGCGAACCGTCCCTGGCTCGGCACCATGTGCGGCAGGTCGCCGTCCGGATCGGAGAACGCGTCGAGGTCGAGGAAGCGCGCGCCGGGAAGGTGCGCCTGTTCGAACGCGTGCTGCGGATCGAAGCGCTCGCCCGGCAGAAGGGTGGTGGCATCGAGCACGGCAAGGCCGGACCCCGCGGCCAGCAGCCGGTCGAGCTCGACCGTGGAGATGAGCGGGCCCATGCGTCGATCCTTCCCCGGCCCGGCCGGTCGCGAAGCGCGATCCGGCCCGGTCCTGCTGGCGCCGGACCGTCGTCCGGCGCCGGGGACAAGTCTAGATCACTGGACGCGATGCGCCGCAAGCAGGGCACGCACCCGCTCGGCCGCCGCCCTGCCCTTGATCGAGTCGCGCCACATCCCCTCGATCACCCGCTGGTGCGTCGCCACCGCTTCCGGCGCGCCGGTGACCATGGCGACGCCGGTCGGCACCGTGCAGCCGGAGTCGCTGCGGAACGGGTTGATCGCTACCGTGGCGCGGTCGCGCTGGCGCAGCAGGATGCAGCTCGTGGTCGGCGCCGCGTCCGGCAGCAGGCTGAACTGCAGCCCCATGGGCTCGGTGTCCAGCAGGTTGGCGACCGATTCGACCTCGGCGGCGGCGATCGCCCGGCAGCGGCGGCGCAGCGGCTCGTCCAGCTTCAGCCCGCCGCAGATGCCGTCCTGCAGCAGCTGCTGCAGCGCCTGCTCCGGCAGGATGGCGATGATGCCGGGCCGTCGCGACTGGTAGATCCGCTTGCGCATCGACAGGATGCCCAGCACCTGCTCGGCGACCGCCCGCGACGCGGCCGCGTCCGCGCCGGCGAGGTCGGCGACCTGGAACAGGCTTTCGGTCAGGGCGAGGTCGTAGCTGTCCGAGGTCACCAGGTAGCAGGACGGCAGCCCGACCTGGAGGATCTGGTCGGCGGTCTCCTCCACCTGGCGCAGCCGCTCGAAGAAGCCCACCGAGCGGCTGTAGTACTCGACGCCGATGCCGAGCAGGGACAGCGGCGAGATCTTGAGCAGCTCGGCCAGGCGCTGGACCGTGTCCAGCTTGATGACTTCGCCCTTCTCGTAGCGATACAGTGCCGCGCGCGACACTCCGAGGCGCGCCGCGATCTCCTCGGCACGCATTCCGGATTCAACGCGATAGGCACGCAGCTGCTGACCGATTTCGTTGAGACGCATGGGGTGTCCTGGCCGAGGCTCACTGGGATGACGACGTTGCGGGCAGTACGTTTAACACAAAACTAACGATACAGTTCAAGACCACGGTTGGCTATAACGATCTCGCTTGCATGATGATTTCACGCTCACCGCCTGATCAGCCGTTCATCCGGCGACCCCCGTCACATGTCCAGCGGAGCCGGGTCCGGCCATGACGACAGAGCGGATCATGATGGGGCTGCTGCTCGGCGCGGTGGCCGCCGGCTGCATCCTGGTGCTGCAGCCGTTCTTCTCCGCCATCCTGTGGGCGGCGATCCTGGTGTTCGCCACCTGGCCGGTGTTCGTCCGCGTGCGCACCCATGTCGGCCGCTTCCCGGCGGCCATCCTGATGATGGTCATGACCGCGCTGCTTGTGGTGCTGCCGCTCGGGCTGGTCGCGTCGGCCGGGGTGGCGGACGCGCCCGGCGTGGTGCACGCGGCGATGGGGCTGGCCGCGATCGGCCTGCCCGAGCCGCCGCGCTGGATCGCGCGCGTGCCCCTGGTCGGCCACCAGCTCACCGAGACCCTGCACCGCTGGTCGGTGGACCTCGGACAGGTCGGCGCCACCGTGCAGCCCTATATCGGCACCATCGCAGAGCGGATCCTGGCCGTGCTGGTGCAGATCGCCAGCGGCCTGCTGCAGCTGGTGCTGGCGCTGTTCATCGGCTTCTTCTTCTGGATCAGCGGCGACGCGCTGGGCGGCACCCTGTCGGCGATCATACGGCGCATCACCGGCGCCTACGCCGACCGCCTGCTCGGCGTCGCCGGCAGCACGGTGCGCGGCACCGTCTACGGCATCCTCGGCACCGCGATCGTGCAGGGCATCCTGACCGGGATCGGCTTCACCATCGCCGGCGTGCCGAGCCCGGTGCTGTTCGGCGGCATCGCCGCCTTCGTCGCCGTGCTGCCGATCGGCGCCCCCCTGGTGTGGGTCCCCGCCGCGATCTGGCTCGCCATGTCGCACCACCTCGGCTGGGGCATCTTCCTCGCCGCCTGGGGCGTGCTGGCGATCTCCGGCGCCGACCACGTGATCCGTCCGGTGTTCATCGCCCGCGGCGCGCAGCTGCCCTACCTGCTGACCCTGCTCGGCGTGCTGGGCGGCGTGCTGGCCTTCGGCGGCCTCGGCATCTTCCTCGGGCCGGTGCTGCTCGGGCTCGGCTTCACCCTGGTGGTGGAGTTCGCGTCCGGACAGACGGTGGCCGTCACCCGGCCGGGCGCCTGAGACGGCAGCCGGCGGAACGATCCGGCCGCCGTGACGCTGTACCGCCCGATGCGCGATCTTTCTCCTGCCGCGGCTCCTGCCCGGACCAAGCAGCCGGCCGCCGACGCGGAGTGTCGCGTGATCGTCAGCTGGAACCTGCTGCGCACGATCGGCGCGTCCCTCGACGACGTGATCCGGCTGATCGACACCGAACGGCCTGACCTGCTGCTGATGCAGGAAGCCACCACCGCGATCGACCGGCTGCAGGACCGGATCGGCGGCCACTACGCCCGCTCCCCGCTCCCGGGCCGCATCCACGGCGTCGCCTGCTGGAGCCCGCACCCGTTCCGCAACCCGCCCACGGTGCACCCGCTGCAGCCGGGCACGCTGATACGCCGGGTGTGCCAGGTGATCGACATCGGCCCGTTCTCGGTCGCCAACGTCCACCTGTCGCACGGCCAGATGCTGAACCGGCGGCAGCTTCGGCTGATCGCGACCCTGCTGCCGCCGGCCGGCGCGGTGCTGGGCGACTTCAACCTGCTCGGCCCGGCGCTGCTGCCCGGCTTCCGCGACGTGGGCCCCAGGGGTGCCACCCACCGCATGGTCGACATGGTGCCGATCCGTCTCGACCGCTGCCTGGCCCGCGGCCTGGACTGCACCGAGGCGCGGGTGCTGCCGCACCTGCCCTCCGACCACCATCCGATACGCGTGGCGCTCCGCACCCGTGCCCACCATCACGTCCAGCCGGACGCCGTCGCCACCTACAGGTAGGGCGCCGCCTACAGGTAGGGCAGCATCAGCCGGGCGCTGGCGTCGCGCAGCCGGACGGGAAAGCGGCGCTTGTCCAGGTCGTGATGCGTCAGCCTGACGTGCCGGTGCCCGGCGATGAACTCCTCGATGCCCGCGCTGATCGCGGTGTCGTAGATCTCGACGTTGAGCTCGAAGTTCAGACGCAGGCTGCGCACGTCCAGGTTGGAGCTGCCGATCATCGACCAGCGCCCGTCCATGGTCATCAGCTTGGAATGGTTGAACGGCGCCCGCGACAGCCACAACCGCACGCCCGCGTCCAGCAGCGGCCCGTTGTTGGCGCTGCGGGCCCAGTCCACCGGCTTCTGGTTGCTGGCCAGCGGCATCACCACGTCGATCTCGATGCCGCGCATCGCCGCCATCGCCAGCACCGTCAGCAGCCGCTCGTCGGGCAGGAAGTACGGCGTCATGATCCTGACCGAGCGGCGCGCCATCGCCACCGCCTGCATCATCGCGAACTCGATCTTCTCCAGGTCGCTGTCCGGCCCGGAGGTCACCACGCGCATCAGCGCGTCGCCGCATGCCGGGTCGACCTCCTCCTGGTCGGGAAAGAACACCGGGTCGTCGATCTCCTGGCCGGTGCAGAACGACCAGTCCTTGGCGAACGCCTCGCTGAGCTGGTGCACCACCGGGCCGCGCAGCTCGAAATGGGTGTCCGACACCGGGTGCCTCGGCCGGAACCTGAGCACGTTCTCGACCGCGATGTTCATCCCGCCGGTGAAGCCGAGCCGGCCGTCCACCACCAGGATCTTCTTGTGGGTGCGCAGGTTGATGAACGGCATGCGCCACGGCCACACCGAGTGCATGAACCGCGCGGTCGGCACCCCCCCGGCACGCAGCCGGGTGGCCGTCCGGCAGCGCAGGTAGCCGCTGCCGATCCCGTCCACCATCACCCGCACCTGCACCCCCCGCGCGTGCGCCGCGACCAGCGCGTCGACGAAGCGGTGGCCGACGGCGTCGTCGTGGAACAGGTAGGAGCACAGCAGGATCGTCCGGGTGGCGCCCTCGATCGCCGCCAGCATGACCGGATAGGTGCTGTCGCCGTCGTGGAACCGGCGCAGCGCGTTGCCGCCCAGCAGCGGCCGCCCGGTCAGGCGTCCGACCGCCTCCGCCAGCAGCGCATACTCCCCGTCCAGCTGCCGCTTGCCGGTGGACACGCCGTGCCGGCTGGACCAGCGGCGTGCCCGTCCCAGGCGGCGCGCCAGCCGGCGCACCCGGTTGACGCCGAACATCACGTAGAGCGCGGTGCCGAACAGCGGCGCCAGCCAGGTCAGCCCGATCCAGCCGATCGCCGAGCCGATGTCACGCTTGGTGCGCAGCACGTGCAGCGTGACCAGCACCGACAGCGCCAGCCGCGCCGGCCACAGCACGTGGCCCAGCAGCATCCAGAGCGTGCCGGTCATGGTCCGGTAACGGAATGGTAGGCGATGCCGCGCAAGCTCGTGACTTCCATGGCCGAAGGAGTGTGGCCTTGCCGAGGCCGGAAGGCGCCCCACGACGAACGGCAGCGGAGCGACGATGCGCATCCGGTCCGGATTTGACAAGCGCGCCGTCGGTGCCGCCCTGGCGGCGCGCGCGCGGCCGGGGCGCCTGGAGCGCCGGGATGCGCGCGGAGGATGCGGCGTGCGCGGCGCTGGTCGCCGACGGCTGGACCGTGCTGGCCCGGCGCGCCCGCACGCCGGCGGGCGAGATCGACATCGTGGCGTCACGGGCGGCGGGGAGCGCGGGCCCGGTGCTGGCGTTCGTCGAGGTCAAGGCGCGGCCGGCGCTGTCGCAGGCCGCCGCGGCGCTGACGCTTCGCCAGCAGCACCGGCTGCTCGACGCGGCGGCGATCCTGCTCGCCGGGAACCCCGGCTGGCAGCACGCCGCCATCCGCTTCGACC
>CALMVN010000159.1:18847-20307 GCA_937873225.1 uncultured Acetobacteraceae bacterium | reverse complement strand
ACCACGTCGCCCATGAACAGCAGCGGGATCAGCACCGCGATCAGCGACACCGTCAGCGACACGATGGTGAAGCCGATCTGCCCGGCGCCCTTGAGGGCCGCCTGCATCCGCGTCTCGCCCATCTCGATGTAGCGGGCGATGTTCTCGATCATGACGATGGCGTCGTCGACCACGAAGCCGGTGGCGATGGTCAGGGACATCAGCGACAGGTTGTCGAGCGAGAAGCCCAGCAGGTACATCACCGCCATGGTGCCGACCAGCGACAGCGGCACCGACAGCGACGGGATCAGCGTCGCCGGCAGGTTGCGCAGGAACAGGAAGATCACGAGCACGACCAGAGCCACCGACAGCATCAGCTCGAACTCGACGTCGGACACCGAGGCGCGGATGGTGGTGGTGCGGTCGGTGAGCGGGACGATGGAGATGCCGGCCGGGATCGACTGGCGCAGGCCCGGCAGGATGCGGTTGATCGCGTCCACCACCGCGATCACGTTGGCGCCGGGCTGGCGCTGCACGTTCAGGATGATCGCGGGCGTGGTGTTGGCCCATGCCTCGAGCTGCGTGTTCTCCGGCCCGCTGACCACGGTGGCGACGTCGCGCAGCCGGATGGGTGCTCCGTTCTGGTAGGCGATCACCTGGTTGGCGAGCGTCTCGGGGGCGTTGATCTGCCCGTCCACCTGCAGCGTCGAGGCGTGCAGCGGGCCGTCGAAGGTGCCGGTCGGCGAGTTGACGTTGACGGTGGTGATGATGGTGCGCAGGTCGTCGATCGAGACGCCGTAGGCGCTGAGCGCGCGCGTGTTGACCCGCACCCGGATCGCCTTGCGGTTGCCGCCGGTCAGCGTCACCAGCCCCACGCCCTGGATCTGGCTGATCTTCTGCGCCAGGCGGGTGTCGACGTAGTCCTCGACGTCGACCAGGGTCATGGTCTTCGAGGTGACGCCCAGGCTCAGGATCGGCGTGTCGGCCGGGTTGACCTTGTTGTAGATCGGCGGCGCCGGCAGGTCGGTCGGCAACAGCGAGTTGGCGGCGTTGATCGCGGCCTGCACCTCCTGCTCGGCGACGTTGATGTCGATGTCGAGCCCGAAGCGCAGCGTGATCACCGAGGCGCCGGCGGAGGACTGGCTTTCCATCTGGTCCAGCCCGGGCATCTGGCCGAGCTGGTATTCCAGTGGCGCCGTGACGTAGGTGGTCATCACCTGCGGCCCGGCGCCGGGATAGAAGGTCTGCACCTGGATGGTCGGATACTCGACCTGGGGCAGGGCGGCTATGGGGAGGAACCGGTAGCCGAGCAGGCCGATCATCAGGATCGCCAGCATCAGCAGCGTGGTCGCCACCGGCCGCAGGATGAACAGTCGCGACGGGTTCACGGGCGTGGGCGCGTCCGCAGGCTTGCGTCTGGCCGGTTCACGAGCCGCCGTTCCCGCTGCCGCTGCCGCTGCCGCTGCCGCTGCCGCTGCCGC
>CALMVN010000159.1:6152-18747 GCA_937873225.1 uncultured Acetobacteraceae bacterium | reverse complement strand
CCGCTGCCGCTGCCGCTGCCGCTGCCGCTGCCGCTGCCGCCGGCCCCGCTCCCGTGGCGCCAATGGTGCTGCCCCCTCATGCCGGGCGCGCCCGCGCCACTGGCCGGGTGCTCGGCGGGGATGGTCACCTTGGAGCCGGTCTTGAGCCGGTCGGTGCCGTCGGTCACCACCTTGTCGCCGGCTGCCAGCCCCTGCGTCACCACCACGTCGGTCTGGCTGGCGGTGCCGGTGGTCACGGGGCGCATCTCCACCGTGTCGTCGGCCTTCACCAGGTAGACGAAGTTGCCGTTCGGGCCGGTCTGGATCGCCCCGTTTGGCACCAGGGTGGCACCGTGCAGGGTCTGCAGCAGCAGGCGGGCGTTGACGAACTGGTTCGGGAACAGGGTCTCGTCGGCGTTGGGGAAGGTGGCGCGGATCCGCACCGTGCCGGTGCTGGTGTCGATGGTGTTGTCGATGGTCTCCACCGTGCCCGAGGCGAGCTTCTGCGTGTTGGTGCGGTCGTAGGCGTCCACCGTCAGGGTGCTGCCCGCCTTCATCTGCGCCTGCAGCGGCGGGATGTTGTCCTCCGGCACGGTGAAGATCACCGAGATCGGGTGGATCTGCGTCACCACCACCAGGCCGTTGGTCTGCGCGGTGGTGATGTAGTTGCCGGCGTCGACCTGTCGCAGGCCGACGCGGCCGTCGATCGGCGAGCGGATGTGGCAGTAGGCGATGTTCTGCTTGGCGGCCGCGATCTGGCCCTGGTCGGTCAGCACGTCGCCCTGATACTGGCCGACCACGAATACTTGATCTTCAGCAGTTTGCGAGGCGATGCTCTTCTGGCGCTGCAGCAACTGGTAGCGGTTGTTGTCGAGCTGCGCCTGGTGCAGGAGGTTCAGGTCGCGCGCCAGGTTGCCCTGGTCCTGGGTCAGCGTCGCCTCGTAGAGGCGGGGATCGACCAGGGCGAGCTGGTCGCCCTTGTGCACCTCCTGGCCCTCCTTGAAGTTCACCTCCAGCAGGTAGCCGGCCAGCTGCGACTGCACCGTGATGGTGGCGAGCGAGGTCACGGTGCCGAGTTCGGTCAGCACCACCGGCATGTCGCCGGTGCGCGCCTGCGCCACGCTGACCGGCTGTGGCCCGGACGCTACGCCGCCACCCCCATGACGGTGGCCACCCGGGCCGCCGGCAGGACGCGCGGCGTGGCGGGTGTGCAGCAGCGCGTAGGCGATCACCCCGACCGCCAGGAGGAGCACGAGCAGCGGGATCCAGCGACGCCGCCGCCTGGTCCGCGCCGGAGCCGCGACCGGAGCGACGGCCGGGGACGAGGCAGGGGTGACGGGAGCGGCGTCGCCCGCCTCGCTCGTGACATGGGTATCGGCGCGTGCGCGATCAGCGCCAGCGCGTAATCCGCTCGGCTCGTCCATCGTCTTCCTCAACCTCGGGCCGCGGCCGGGCCACGACGCGTGGTTCACCCGATCTGCCTGTCTTACCAGAAAAAGGCGGCAGAAAGGCGGCGCTTTGCTTCGGCCGGTTGCAAACCGTATCGCTGGACCTGTCCCCGTCTGCTCGATCCGGCGCAGGCACGAGGGCCGGACACAGGATAGCCGGCACGGGTTGACCAAGGCCTAATGGTTTCCATCACGGATCCGTGAGCGAAAAGCGGCGAGATTGTGGCTGCGATCGGTGCCTGCTATGACTGGACGACCGACGGAGGATCCGTCGAGCCGGACCGGACGCATGGGGCGGGACCGCCTCCTGCAGTTCCGCCGCCGGCGGGGACGAAGGAGACGGACGATGTTTCGCAAGCTTTTCGCTCTCGAGACCGCAGCCCTCCACGCCAGCGAGGACGCGGCGCAGGTCCGGCAGGAACAGCCGGCGCACCCCCTCGGCGACAGCCTTCGCGATCTCGCGCGCTTCACCGCCATCCCGTCCCGCTACGGCATGTGGTCCACCCGCCCGTCGATCTGAGGCTCCCTGCCTAGGCGGTCCGCCGATCCGGCGGATCGTGCCCGCTCCCGGCCGATGATGAACGGTGCCCGCTCATCTCCGCGCCCGCATCGCGCGGCATGGACAGCGCGGCCGGTATGGCGAGAACGGACACCAGGCCGACCACCACGAAGGCGGCGCTGAAGTCGCCCAGGGCGGCCTGGGCATGGCCGGCCAGCGCCTGCGATGCCGACACGGCGGCGGCGGCGACGGTGATGCCGAGCGTCAAGGTGAGCTGCTGGAAGGTCGTGTAGAAGCTGGTCGCGGCACTCATCCGCTCGTTCGGCACGTCCGCATAGGCGATGGTGTTGAGCGAGGTGAACTGCAAGGCGTTGCTGAACCCGCCGGCGAACAGGATCAGCGACAGCACCCAGAACGGCCAGCCGGGCCTGAACAGCGCGCAGGCGAGCGTCAGCAGGACGGCGCCGGACGCGTTGATCGACATGATGGTGCGGTAGCCGAACGCGCGCAGCACGCGCTTGGCCATCAGGCGCATGAGGAAGGCGCCGATCGTGGCGGTGAACGTCACCAGCCCGCTCTGCAGGGCGCTCAGCGCGAAGCCCAGCTGCAGCATGGACGGCACCAGGAACGGGGTGGCGCCGACCACGATCCGGGTCGCGGACCCGCTCAGCACCGACAGGCGGAAGGTCGGGATCCGCATCAGGGTGAAGTCCAGGATGGGGGCCGCCACCGTGCGGGCGTGGCGGAAGTACAGCAGCCCCGAGACCAGCCCCAGCGCCAGCGTGCCCGCCGTCACGCTCCGGGTGCCGGCACCCCTCGACGCGAGCTCGAGCCCGAACACCAGGCAGGCGAGCGACACCCCGGACAGGACCATGCCGCGCCCGTCGAACGGCAGCCGGACCGCCTCGCGCATCTGCGGGATGTAGCGGGTGGTCAGACCGATCCCGAGCAGGCCGATCGGCACGTTGATGATGAAGATCCAGCGCCAGGACAGGGTGGTGGTGAGGAAGCCGCCGACCGGCGGCCCGAGCAGGGGGCCGATCGTCGCCGGCATCAGCACCCAGAACATGGCGGTGATCAGTTCGCTCTTGTTGACGCTGCGCATCAGCACCAGCCGCCCGACCGGCACCATCATCGCCCCGCCGGCGCCCTGGAGCAGCCGGGCGCCGACCAGGAAGGGAAGGTCCTGTGCTGCGGCGCACAGGATCGAGCCGGCGGTGAACAGCATGATCGCGGCGCGGAACACGGTGCGGCTGCCGTAGCGGTCGGCGGCGCGGCCGCTGGCCGGGATCAGCACCGCCAGGCTCACCAGATAGGAGGTCAGGGCGACGCTGAGGTGCACCGGATCGGACCGGAAGGAGCGTGCCATCGACGGCAGCGCCGTGGTCAGCACGGTGGCGTCGAGCTGCTCCATCAGAAGGGCGCTGGCGACGATCAGCGCGGTGGTGCGCGCTTCGCGCGACAGGCTGCTGCGGCGCCGGGCGGGCCATGCCGGAGGGCTCGCGGAAGGTTCGGGAAGGAAGCGCCGGCGCGTCATGGATGGCGCCACCATCGCGTTTTTGTCCCCCCTGGCAACCCGGCGTGGAACCACCGAGCCCGCGTTGCCGTTCGCCGTTGCAGCATTTCCGCGCAAGGCAGGGAGCCTGGACGATGGTCGACGAGAACGAGGTCAAGGGGACGGTCACGGAAGGTGCGGGCAGGCTGAAGGACGCCGCCGGCGGCCTGACCGGCGACAGCGGCCTGCAGGCGGAAGGAAAGTTCGACCAGGTCCAGGGCACCGCGCAGAAGGAGTACGGCGACTTCCTGGAGCAGGCCAGGGAGCAGCTGGAGGAGGCCACCGTGCTGGTGCGCGAGCAGCCGTTCGCGGCGATCGGCATCGCCGCCGGCGTCGGCTTCCTTCTCGGGTTCCTGCTCATCCCGTCGCGCGGCTGACGCCCGGCCCCGGCGCCGCCGCGGGCCGGCGCCGACCGGCCGCGCCGCTTGCCACGGTCCCGGGATTGATGGTTTGCCTGTGGCAGCGGCCGTCTCGTTCGCCGACTCGCGCGGGTGCGGGTCCGCCCGCGGCCTGAGGATGGCAGGGCAGGGATGCCGCATTACAGGCGCGAAGCCCGCCATGGCGGGCGGGTGGCCGGCGTGGACGAGGTCGGGCGCGGGCCGCTGGCCGGTCCGGTGGTCGCCGCGGCGGTGATGTTCGCCCGGCGGCCGTCCCGCCGGCTCGCCGTGCTGCTCGACGACTCCAAGAAGCTCACGGCGGAGGCACGGGAAGCGGCGCATCAAGCCCTGCTGGCCTGCCCGGACGTGCGGATCGGCGTGTCGGCCGCGTCCGTGCGCGAGATCGCGCGGCTCAACATCCTGCACGCCAGCCTGCTGGCGATGTCGCGCGCGGTGACGCGGCTGGGCGTGCAGCCGGATCTGGTGCTGGTGGACGGCAACCGTTGCCCGGCGCTCCCCTGTGCCGGCGAGGCGGTGATCGGCGGGGACGCGGAATGCCTGTCGATCGCCGCCGCCTCCATCGTGGCCAAGGTGACGCGCGACCGCCTGATGGTGCGGCTCGGCCGCCGCTGCCCGGGCTATGGCTGGGAGCGCAACGCCGGCTACGGCACGCTGCACCACCGGACGGCGCTCGGCCTGCTCGGCATCACCCGCCATCATCGCCAGGCGTTCGGCGCGGTGCGCCAGCTCGGCCTGGACCTGGTGATGCCGGCGTGACCGCGACGGCGGCAAGACCGTGACCTCCCCGGCGATGGAGCTTCCCCTCGACCAGGTGCTGGTGGGCGACTGCATCGAGCTGATGCGTCTGCTGCCGGCCGGCTCGGTGGACTGCGTGTTCGCCGACCCGCCGTACAACCTCCAGCTGCGCGGCGAGCTGCGGCGGCCCGACGACAGCCTGGTGGACGGGGTGGACGACGACTGGGACAAGTTCGGCGACTATGCCGAGTACGACCGGTTCACCCGCGACTGGCTGGGCGAGGCGCGCCGGCTGATGCGCAAGGACGCGACGATCTGGGTGATCGGCTCGTACCACAACATCTTCCGCATCGGCACGATCCTGCAGGACCTGGGCTTCTGGATTCTGAACGACGTGATCTGGCGCAAGTCCAACCCGATGCCGAACTTCCGCGGCCGCCGCTTCACCAACGCGCACGAGACGCTGATCTGGGCGGCGCGCGGCCGGACCAGCCGCTACCGCTTCAACTACGCGGCGATGAAGGCGCTGAACGACGACGTGCAGATGCGCTCGGACTGGCTGCTGCCGCTGTGCACCGGCAACGAGCGGCTGCGCAACCGCCACGGGCTCAAGCTGCACCCGACGCAGAAGCCGGAAAGCCTGCTGCACCGGGTGCTGCTCGCCTCCACCGGCATCGACGACATCGTGCTCGACCCGTTCACCGGCACCGGCACCACGGCGGCGATCGCCAAGCGGCTGCGACGGCGCTTCATCGGCATCGAGCGGCATCCGGACTACGCCGAGGCGGCGATCGGGCGCTACCGGCGCGAGCGGCCGCTCGGCCTCGACCAGGCGGCGGCGAGCCCGGGGAGGCGGGACGTGCCGCGCGTGCCGTTCGGCAGCCTGGTCGAGCGCGGCCTGGTTCCTCCCGGCACACGGGTCACCGACCGGCAGAAGCGGGTGAGCGCCGTGGTGTCGCCGGACGGCACCCTGGTCAGCGGCACACGGCGCGGCTCGATCCACCAGATCGGCGCCGCGCTGACCAACGCGCCGTCCTGCAACGGCTGGACCTTCTGGCATCTCGAACGGAACGGGGTGCTGGTGGCGCTCGACGTGGTGCGGACCGAGTCGACCATGGTCGCGGGCAACGAGGCGGTGTGAGCGGCGCGCCCCCCGGACGCGGTTCCTCCGGATCGCTGCCGATGGCGATCCTGCGGGTCGCCGGCGGCAATTTCCTGGAGATGTACGACTTCATCGTGTTCGGCTTCTATGCCGGGCCCATCGGACACGCGTTCTTCCCGTCTCGGGACCCGTTCGTGTCGCTGATGGCGAGCTTCGCCACCTTCTGGGCGGCGTTCCTGATGCGGCCGCTGGGCGCCCTGGTGCTGGGGGCCTATCTCGACCGCCGCGGCCGTCGTGCCGGGCTGCTCCTGACCCTGTCGCTGATGTCGGTGGGCACGGTGGTGCTGGCGCTGATGCCCTCCTTTGCCTCCATCGGCCTTCTCGCCCCGTTGGCGGTCCTGCTCGCCCGGCTGCTGCAGGGCTTCTCCGCCGGGGTCGAGCTCGGCGGCGTGTCCGTGTTCCTGGCCGAGATCGCGCCGCCCGGACGGAAGGGCTTCTTCGTGTCCTGGCAGTCGGCGAGCCAGCAGGTCGCGGTGATGGCGGCGGCCGGGCTGGGCGCCGTGCTGAACGGCCTGCTGTCGCCGGGCGAGATGCGGGACTGGGGCTGGCGCCTGCCGCTGCTGGCCGGCTGCCTGATCGTGCCTGTGCTGATCCTGCTCCGGCGCGGGCTGCAGGAAACGCCGGAGTTCCAGGCGGTCCTGGCGCATCCGCCGTCCGCGCGCGAGGTTCTGCGCACGCTGCGGACGGGAGCGGCCACGGTGCTGGTCGGCATGGGCCTGGTCACCACCACCACCGTCTCGTTCTACCTGATCACCGTCTACACCCCGACCTTCGGCCGCAGCGTGCTGCACCTGTCGGCGGCGTCGGTGCTGGCGGTGACGTTCTGCGTCGGCCTGTCGAACCTGCTCTGGCTGCCGGTGTCCGGCGCGCTGTCGGACCGCGTCGGGCGCGTGCCGATCCTGCTCGCGACCACGCTGCTTCTGCTTCTGCTGGCCTACCCGCTGCTCGCCTGGGCGACCGCGGCGCCGTCCTTGGCACGGCTGCTCGCGGTCGAGCTGGCGCTGTCGCTGTTCTACGGGTTCTACAACGGGGCGATGGTGGTGCACCTCGTCGAGCTGGTGCCGGCACGGGCGCGCAGCGCCGGCTTCTCGCTCGCCTACAGCCTGGCGGTCGCGGTGTTCGGCGGTGCGACGCCGCTGGTCTGCACCTGGGCGATCCACGTGACCGGCAACCCCGCCGTGCCGGGCGTCTGGGTGTCGCTGGCAGCCCTGGCCGGGCTGGCGGCCACGCTCGCCTCGCGCGCACGAGGCGGTTCGCACGCGGCAGCGGCTGCGTGATAAACCGCATCAGGCACGGCCAACCCTTCGGCGATGGCGTGCGCGAACGAAGGAGCGGAACCATGCAGACGGCGACCGCCTACACCGAGCTGGCCGATGCCGACGCGGCGGGACACGCGCTCGGACGCCAGATCGCCGACGAGCTGCCCGGGTCGCCGGACGCGATCATCCTGTTCGCCGCCCCGGGCTACGATCACCGATCGCTGCTCGGTGCGCTGTCGTCGCACCATCCGGCCGCACTCCTGGTCGGGTCGTCCTCGGCAGGCGAGTTCACCCATCTGGCGCATGGCGCGGGCGCTGCCTGCGCGCTGGCGCTGAAAAGCGACGACATCCGCTTCGCGGTGGGCGTCGGGCGCGCGCTGAGCCGGTCGGCGGCGGATGCGGCCAGGCAGATCGTGTCGACCTTCCGCGGCACGGAGGAGCAGATCCTGCACCGCGCCGCGCTGGTGCTGACCGACGCGCTGGCCGGACACGCCCCGGCGCTGATCCAGGAGCTGATGGTCGCGACCGGCACCCGCTACCAGCTGTTCGGCGGCGGGGCGGGAGACAACGCGCAGTTCGTCCGCACCGTGGTGTTCAGCGGCACGGAGGTGCTGGACGATGCCGCCGTGGCGCTGGAGATCCTGTCCCCCGAGCCGCTCGGCGTCGGCGTCGGCCACGGCTGGGAAGCGGCGGCGGACGCGTTGCGCGTGACGGAGGCAGACGGCCTCCGGCTGATCGGCCTGAACGGCCTGCCGGCGGTGGAAGCGTTCGAGGCGCATGCCGAGGCGGTGGGGGTGCCGTTCGACCCGGCGAAGCCGCTGCCGTTCTTCCTGCACAACATCCTGGGCATCGAGACGGCCGCCGGCTTCCAGCTGCGCATGCCGCTATCGGTGGACGGAGCGGGGGTGGTGCACTGCGCCGCCGAGGTGCCGGTCGGCAGCCGGGTGCGCATCATGCGCAGCACGGTGGCGGCCAGCCTGCTGGCGGTGGAGCGCGCGACCGCGTCGGCGCTGGCCAGCCTCGGCGACCGCAAGCCCGGCGTCGCCCTGTTCTTCGACTGCGCGGCGACGCGGATACGCATCGGCGACGACTACACCCTGGAGCTCGATGCGGTCCGCAACCGGCTGTCGGACCTGCCCATGGTGGGCTGCGTCACCCACGGGCAGATCGCCAGGGCGGAAGGGCAGTTCGACGGCTTCCACAACTGCACGGCGGTCGTCTGCGTGCTTCCGGCCTGAGCCATCCGGGATCGCCGGCCATGGACCCGCCCAGCAGCCTCGGCCTGGTCAACGCCCTGGCCGACCCGGCCCGGCGCCCGGCGGCTGCGTCGGCGCTGGCACGGTTCTGGGGCGCCGAGGCGGTCCTGGTGCTGGTGCGCGACCACGAGCTGGGCGTGCTGTGCCCGGCTCCCGGCTTCGTGCAGACCCTTCCGGGAGGACCCGGCTGGCGCAGCCTGTTCAACCGCTGCGGCAGCCCGGGCACCGTGACCGGCGTCGTCGCGTTCCCGGACCGTGCGACCCTCGTCCCGGCGCTGGCCCAGGTGGGCGCCGAGGCGGACGCCGTGCTGGTGCTGCTGGGGGCCGGCGTCGACCGGCTGGTGCCGCCGCCGCTGGACCAAATCGGCTTTCCGCTGCTCGCCGCCCTGCTGCGGGCGGAAAGCCGGACGCTCGCCTCGGCCGGGCTGGTGACGGTCGCCGACGGCGCGCTCGCGCGCGCGAACTCCCTGACCGCGGCGCTGGACTCGACCCGCACCGCCCTGGCGCGCGCGCTCGGCGACGCGGACCGCTTCAACGCCGCCCTGCGCGAGCTCAACACCACGCTGGAGCAGCGCGTCGCGGAGCGGACCCGGCAGCTCGAGGCCGAGATGGCGGAACGGCAGAAGGCGGAAGAGCAGCTCAGGCAGGCGCAGAAGATGGAGGCGGTCGGACAGCTCACCGGCGGCCTCGCGCACGACTTCAACAACCTGCTTACCGGCATCACCGGCAGCCTGGAGCTGCTCGCCACCCGGATCGGGCAGGGACGGCTGGCCGACGCGTCGCGCTACATCGTGGCGGCCCAGGGGGCTGCCGGCCGCGCGGCGGCGCTGACGCACCGGCTGCTGGCGTTCTCGCGCCGGCAGACCCTGGCGCCGGAAACGGTGGACGTGAACGGGCTGGTCGCCGGGATGGAGGAGCTGATCCGGCGCACCGTCGGGCCGGCGATCACGGTCGAGATGGCCTGCGCGGACGGGCTGTGGACCGTGCTGGTCGATCCAAACCAGCTCGAGAACGCGCTGCTCAACCTGTGCATCAACGCGCGCGACGCGATGCCGGACGGAGGAACCCTGACCGTCGCAACCTCCAACCGCCGGGTGGAGGACGGGGACGCGCGGCTGCACGAACTGCCGGCCGGCCAGTACGTGTCGCTCTGCGTGGCCGATACCGGCACCGGGATGACGCCGGAGGTGATGGCACGCGCGTTCGACCCGTTCTTCACCACCAAGCCGATCGGCCGCGGCACCGGGCTCGGCCTGTCCATGATCTACGGCTTCGCGCGCCAGTCGAACGGCGAGGTGCGCATCAGCTCGGAGCCGGGAAAGGGCACCGCGATGTTCCTCCACCTGCCGCGTCATCACGGCGCCGTCGACGTGCGGGACGTCCCGGCGGGGCCGGTCGCGCCGCAACAGGCGGACGCCGGCTGGACGGTGCTTCTGGTCGACGACGAGCCGACGGTGCGCATGCTGGTCACGGACGCGCTGGGGGAGCTGGGCTACACGGCGCTGGAAGCGGCCGATGGCGCCGCCGGCCTCGACATCCTGCGCCAGGACCGCCGGATCGACCTGCTGATCACCGATGTCGGCCTGCCGGGCGGGATGAACGGCCGTCAGGTCGCGGACGCCGCGCGCGTGGGCCGGCCCGGACTCAAGGTGCTGTTCATCACCGGCTATGCCGAGACCGCGGTGCTCGACCACGGCGGCCTGGAACCGGGGATGCACGTCCTCACCAAGCCGTTCGCGATGGACGCGCTCGGCAGCCGGATCAGGCAGCTGATCGAGGGGTAGGTGCGGCCGCGGCGGCGGGTAGAGACTCGGGCAGCGACTCCGGCAGCGACTCCGGCGCCGGCCCGGGCAGCGGGTCGGTCGCCGCGCTGCCCAACGAGGCGGCGACGATGCCGGCGATCGCCAGCCAGCGCAGCGGCGACAGGTGCTCGCCGAGCAGGGCCAGCCCGAGGAGCGCGGCGATCGCCGGTTCCAGGCTCATCAGGATGCTGAAGCCGCGCATGCTCATGCGGCGCATCGCCATCATCTCGATGGAGTACGGCACCGCGCTGGACAGCAGCGCCATGCCGGCGGCGGCCAGCAGGAGGCGTGGCCGGGACAGCGCCAGCGGCAGCGCATGGACCGCGAACGGCAGCAGCATCAGGCTCGCCACCGCCATGCCGAGCGTGGTGGCGGCGATGCCGCCGATGCGGGCGCCCACCCGCCGTCCGGCCAGGATGTAGAGCGCCCAGGCGAGGCCCGCGACCAGGGCCAGCAGCACGCCGAGCGGATCGAGCCGGTGCGCGTTGCCGACGGCATGCCACGGCTGGAGCAGCAGAAGCAGGCCGACCACCGCCAGCGCGATCCAGAGCAGGTCGATCAGGCGCCGCGAGCCCAGCACCGCCAGGCTCAGCGGGCCGATGAACTCGATCGCCACCGTGACGCCGAGCGGCAGCCGCGACAGGGCGGCATAGAACACCGTGTTCATCACCCCGAGGCACGCGCCGTAGGCGAGGACGCTGCCGAGCACGTGCCGGTCCGGCCAGGTCAAGGGCCGTCGCGAGCCGACGCGCAGCGCCGGAAGCAGGATCAGGCACGCCAGCAGCACGCGCAGGCTGGCGGTGCCGGGGGCGCCCAGCACCGGGAACAGCAGCTTGGCCAGCGCCGCACCCAGCTGCACGCTCAGCATGCCGCAGGCCACCGCCGCCAACGCTGCCGGTCGTCCGTCCCGTCGCAGAAGCCTGTCCCGGACCGGGGCGCAGGCCTCGACGGCCTGCGCCACCGCGGGAAGCCTAGCTGCCGCCGAAGCCCAGGAAGCCGACCTCCGGCTTCGGCGTGCCGTTGTCGGCGGCAACCCGCTCCAGGGTGGCGACGTGCGACCCGGTGCGCGTTCCGCTCCGTTCCGCGCTGGCGAGGCGGGCGTCGTTCCTCGTGCGCCCGCGCCGTCCCGTGGCGGCACCGGCACCGTCCGGGTCTGCGCCGGCGACGGACGCGACCGGCGGGCCGTTCTCGCTGTTGCGCATCGACAGCAGCACGAAGGTGATGTCGCTGCGGTTCAGGTCGATCGCCATGTCGAGCGGGCTCTGCCCCAGCACGTTCTTGCCGTTGAGGTCGGCGCCGCGTCCGAGCGCCTCCTTGGCCGAGGTGACGTCACCGCGGTTGATGGCGTCGAACAGGGCGGCGGTGGGCTCCATGTCGGCGCTGACGTGGCCGGAGGTGGCGGTCGCCTCGTCGGACACGGCACCCGGGATCGCCGGCGGCGGCGCCGCGGCCTTGGCGGCGGCCTTGGCCTCGGCCTGTTGTGCCGCTTCGGCCGCGTCGCGGTCGGCGTCGGCACCGCCTCCGCCTCCGCCTCCCGCACTTCCCATGCTGAGCTGCGCCATCGCGGCGTGCAGCGGGATGGCGGCGGGCGCGGCACCGAGCAGGAGAACGGCGGCAACGGGGCGAAGGCGTCGAAGGTCCATGTCTCGTTCCGGAAGCGGCAGGGGGAAGCGGCGGGGAGAAGCGGCGAGGTCAGCCGGGGTTCAGCCAGGCGATCCCGGCATTGAGCCAGAACGCGTAGCACACCCAGGCGAGGTAGGGCGCCATCAATAGCGCCGCCGCCCGGTCGACACGACCGAAATCGCGCACCGTCAGCGCGACCAGCAGGGCGAGGCCGGCGATCACCGCGAGCGCCGGGCCCGGTCGGTGCAGCCCGAAGAACACCGGGGTCCAGGACGCGTTGAACGCCAGCTGCCAGCCCCAGAGCAGCAGGCCGCGACGGCGCAGCGCTCCCGGATCGGTCGCGACCGCGCCGCCGGGGATCCGGAACCGCAGGACGGACGAACGGCGCCAGACACGCCAGGCGGCGATCGCCATCGCCAGGTAGAGCGGGATCCACACGACGGGGAACAGCCAGTCGGGCGGAGAGCCGGGCGGATGGCGCAGCGCCGGATACCAGCCGCGCATGCCTGGCTCCGTCAACGCCGCGTCCGCTGCCGCCACGAGCAGGCACAGCCCGACAAAGCCGATCAGCGCCATGATCGGACGCGGGTTGAAGCGTCGGGGGGAGCGGGCGGGCGACTGGAAGGCACGTCTCCGTGCAGGAACGCGGCGCGAACCGCGAGATCCCGACTGCAACACCCGGCCGCCGGTTCCGCAAGAGGCGGTTGCGTCGATGCGGGGCCTACCGGCGTCGGTGACGGGTCAGCGCCGTCCTTCGGCGCGCCAGCCCGCGAGCAGAAGCAGGAGCGCCAGGGGCAGCACGACGGCTGCCGGCAGCAGGGGAAAGGTCTGCTCGCCGGTCACCACGTGCGCGCCGTGCTGCCTGAGCCCGATCCAGCC
>CALMVN010000159.1:0-6142 GCA_937873225.1 uncultured Acetobacteraceae bacterium | reverse complement strand
GGGCAGGCACCGCGGGCCGCGCCGGGTCGTTGCCGAGCCACGTGATGCTGCCGCCGGTGGCGGATGCGAGCGGGCCCAGCACGGTGGCGGTGGCGCGCAGGTCGGCGATCTCCAGCGGGTCGGGAGGCCGGGCCGCGGCGAAGGCGTGCTCGTTGCCGTCCGTCACCTCCCAGATGCCGGTCGCCGGAGCGGGCCGTTCGGCCGTCGCGGCGCCGCCGCTCGCCGGCGACAGGGCAAGCGCGCTGCGCGTCCGGTCCGGCGCGATCACGGTGACGGTTGTCGCCGGGTCGCCCGCCACCGAGCGGCGCGTCACGGTGAGGCGGTTGTCGGCGACGGTGGCGGTCAGCTGCTCCTCCTCCAGCTCGGGCTCCTTCATCAGCCAGTGCGCCAGCCGACGCAGCAGCTCGGCCTGCGGGCCGCCGCCCTTCTCGCCGCGCGACCACAGCCAGAGCTGGTCCGACAGAAGCAGCGCCACCCGGCCCTGCCCGACGCGGTCCAGGATCAGAAGCGGCGAGCGGTCCGGCCCATCCAGCAGCACCTGCGCGCCCGGCGCCAGCTGCGACGGGTCGGCGCGCAGCGCGCGATACCACGGGCCCCAGCCGGCCATTCCGTTTCCGGCCACCCCGTTCCCGGCCGTGCCGCCCGCGACCGTGACGCCAGCGCCGGGGTCGGTGCCGGGCGACGCCTGGGGGGGCATCTGCGGCAGGCCGCCGGTCACCGGGTGGCGCCGGCCGAGCGTGGTCGGCATCGGCTGGAACCGCTGCTCCACCAGCCCGCCTTCCTCCGGCACCCGGGCCGGCAGGATCTCGCCGAGCGGGGTGTCCTGCAGGGTGCCGGCGCCGATGAACTCGGGCCCGGCGGTGACCAGCAGCCCGCCGCCGCCGCGCACGAAGTCGGCGATGTTCTGCAGGTACGCCATCGGCAGGATGCCGCGGTTCTCGAACCCGTCCAGGATGATGAGGTCGAACTGGTTCACCTTCTCCTGGAACAGCTCGCGGATCGGGAAGGCGATCAGCGCCAGCTCGTTCAGCGGCGTGGTGTCGTCCTTGTCCGGCGGACGCAGGATGGTGAAGTGCACCAGGTCCACCGAGGGATCGGCCTTGAGCAGGCGGCGCCAGACCCGCTCGCCCTGGTTCGGGGTGCCGGACACCAGAAGCACCTTGAGCCGGTCGCGCACCCCCTCGATGGACACGATGGCCTGGTTGTTCAGCGTCGACACCTCGCCGGGCAGCGTCGACGCGTCCAGTTCCAGCAGCGTCCGTCCCGGGCGGGTGACCGGTACCGTGATCTCCTGCGGCTCGCCCACCGCCACCGCGCGCGAGATCGGCGGGTCGCCGTCCCGCTTCAGGGTCAGGATGGCGGTGCCGCGTGCTCCCCGCGGGGCACCGAGGTCGTCGACCTGCACGCGCAGCGTCGCGTCCTGTCCGACGATGCCGAACGGCGGCGCCTGCAGCACGCGCAGCCGGCGGTCGGTTTGTTCCCCCCGTGCCGGGATCAGCACGTGCAGCGGGATGGCCGTGCCCGCGAGCACGGCCGGCGGCGCGCTGCCGAGGTCGTGCACCTCCCCGTCGGTGATGGCGACGATGCCGGCGATCCGGCTGCCGCCCTCGGCGGCCGGGACGGCGGCGGCGGCGCGCTCGATCGCGCCGATCAGCCGGGTGCCGCCGCCGCCCGGGCCGGCAGGACCGGATCCGACCGGGACCACGCGCACGTCCAGCCCGGGCAGCCGGGCCGCTTCCGACGCGATCGCGTCCGCCGTGCGCCTGGCGATCGCCGCCCGGTCGCCGATCCGCATGGAGCCGCTCCCGTCCACCAGCAGCAGCATCGTCTCGCCGAGCGCGCGCCAGTCCTGGCGAAGCAGCACGGGGCCGGCGAGCCAGGACAGCAGCAGCGCGAAGGCCAGGCCGCGCCACGCCGCCCCGTGGACGGAACGGCGGACCAGCGACAGCACGATGGCGGCGGCGCAGCACAGGCCGAGCGTCCCCAGCAGCCAGACGGGGACCAGCGGCTCCAGCCGCAACGCGGCGAGGTGGGACAACGACCCGCTCACTGCCCGAGCCGCTGCAGCAGGGCCGGCACGTGCACCTGGTCGGTCTTGTAGTTGCCGGTGAGCGCGTAGATCACCGCGTTCACCCCGAAGCGGTAGGCGATGACCCGCTGCTCCTCGCCGCCGGGGATCACCGCATAGGGGGTCTGCCCGCTCGGATCGACGGCCCAGGCTCCCGCCCAGTCGTTGGCGCCGATGATGACCGGGCTGACCCCGTCATTGCCGAGGTCGTCCTCGCTCGCCACCCACACCGGCGCGCCGACGTAGCGGCCGGGATAGGTCCGCAGCAGGTAGAAGGAGCGGGACAGGACGTGCGCCTGGTCCACCGGCCGCAGCGACGGAATGTCCAGCCCCGCGGTGGCGCGGCGCAGCGCCTGTGTCGTGCCGGGCACGAACAGGGTGAAGTCGGCGCCGCCGCTGCCGGAACCCGCTGCCGCCGCGCCGTCGCTGCCCTGGGTGTCGATCAGCAGGATGCCGCCATGGCTCATGTAGGCGTTGAGCGACGCGGTCCAGGCGGCGTCCGGCGCGGTGGCCGCGGTTGCGGGCGTCACCGGCCAGTAGAGCATCGGATAGAAGGCGAGGTCGTCGCGCCCGGGCACCACCGCGTCCGGATGGCCCAGCTGCACGGAGGTGCGGGCGTTGGCGTAGGCGGTGAGGCCTTCCAGCCCTTCGCGGGACACGTCGTCCACGCCGGGGATGCCGGTGACGACGTAGGCGAGGCGGGTTTCCACCGCGGCGCCCGGCACCGGGCCGGTTTCCACGGCGACGGCTTGGTGGCCCGGAAGGCAGGCGGCTGCCGCAAGCACCGGCAGGAGCACCAGCAGGGGCGCCGCCCGCCTTGCCCGCCCGGCGGAACGGCCGCGCAGCAGCCCGCGCAGATGCAGCGTCGCGACCACGTCCGCGACCAGGAGCGCCAGCGCCAGCGCCAGCAGGACCGGCCCGAGCGGCCGGTCCGGCACGCGGTCCACGAGGCTGCGCAGCGGCCCGCTCGCCGCTTCCGGCGCGGGTGGCGGCAGCGCGTCGGCGATGTTGAGCGAGCGCCGGCTGGCCGGCGGTCCGTAGAGCCCGGCCGGATGCAGCGCCGAGGCGGGAATGGTGCCGAACCGGTCCGCGGCAAGGCCGTGGGCGCCGGCGGGCGGGGTGCCGAGCTGGCCGTCGACGCCCAGCGTCAGCGCCGGGGCCAGCACGGTGCGGTCGCCCGGAGCGGCGACGCCGGCAGCACGTTGCACCAGCCGCTGCAGCATGGACGGGAACAGCCCGGACAGCGGCAGGCTGGACCAGTCCGCGGTGCCGGTGACGTGGAACAGCACCAGCTGCCCGTCGCCGAGCGCCGCATGGGTGACCAGCGGCGTGCCGTCGGTCAGCCTGGCCCAGCTGTGCTGCGACAGGTCGGCGGAGGGCTCTGCCAGCACCTGGCGCGACACGGTGACCTCGGCCGGCACCGGGAGGCCGGCGAACGGGCCGTCGCCGAAGGGCGCCGGATGCTCGGGACTGCCCCAGGACATGGTGCCGCCGAGCTGGCGCGCGCCGCCCAGCAGCCGCACCGGCAGCAGCGGGTCCGGCGCGTCGGAGCCCGATCCGGCCGCGCGTGCGGCAAGACGCGGGCCGGCGAAGCGGATCAGCATCCCGCCGTTCCTGACCCAGGCGGCGACGCGGGTCCGGGCCGCCGGGTCGTCCAGGGTGCCGTCCGGGGCGACCAGCACCGAAAGCTGTCGCGACAGCAGGGCATCGAGCGGTCCCTCGCGCAGCTCCGCGGTCGGCGCCAGCGCCCGGCGCAGGAAGAACAGCGCGCCGAGCAGCGGGGTGTCGCCGCCGGCCGCGGCCAGCAGGCCGACGGGGCGCCTGCGGTCGCCCTCGTCCAGCAGACGCACCCCGCCGGCGCCGGGCATGGCGTCCAGCACCAGGCGCGACAGCTGGTTGCGCAGCTCGGCCGGCAGCACGATCGGCGCTTCCGCGCGCGTGGCGCCGGCCGGGACCGGCACCGCGATCCGGGCCAGGCTGGCGCCGGACGCGGTTTCTCCGTGCACGGACAGGCTGCGCGGCACGGAGGCCGGCATCGCCTCGATCCGGACCAGCAGGCGGCCGGGTTCCGGCACGGGCCGGTCCAGCACCGCCAGCACCGGCGGCGAAGCGCGCAGCTCCGACACCGGGCCTGCGGCGCGCAGCGCCTGGAGGAAGGCTCGGTCGCCGGCGGTCGCCAGCCCGTCGGACAGGTAGGCGACGCTGCCGATGCGGCCGGCATCGTGCAGCGCCGACGCGGCCAGGGCGCGATCCACCGGCCAGGGCATCGGGTGGAGGTCGTCGAGCCGTGCGCGCAGCACCGCGGCCTGGAGCGGCGGCCCCGCCTGCGGCGTCCCGCCGCCGTTGCCGCGCGCGGTCAGCAGCAGCCGCACCCGCCGGCCGGCCCGTCCGGCGCGGTCAACCATCTCCCGCGCCGCCTGGAGGCGCGCCGTCCAGTCCGGCGCCGCCGCCCAGCCGTTGTCGACCACGAGAAGCAGGGTTCCCGCCCCGGGCAGCGCACCACGATCCTGCACCAGCACCGGCTGCGCCAGCCCGAGCACGAGCAGCGCGCCGGCCGCGAGCCGCAGCGCCAGCAGCCAGAACGGCGCCTTGCGCGGCTGCTCGGTGCGCGTGCGCAGGTCTTGCAGCAGCCGGATCGCCGGGAACAGCTGCACCCTCGGCGCAGGCGGCAGGGCGCGCAGCAGCCACCACAGCAGCGGCAGCGCCAGCAGGCCGAGCATCAGCAGCGGCGCCAGGAGGATCACGCCCGCACGCTCCGCCGGCCGAGCGCCTGGTGCAGCGCCAGCAGCGCCGTGGTCGGCGGCTGGTCGGTGCGGTGGTGCAGCAGCAGCGCGCCGGACGCGGCGCAAAGGGCCGCCAGGGCGCGCTGGTGCGAGTCCAGCGCGGCGGCATAGTCGCCGCGAACGTCCTGTACCCGCGACACCAGCAGCGCGGGCTCGCCTTCCACGCCCTCGAACCGGACGCGCCCGTCATAGGGCAGGGCATGTTCCGCCGGGTCCAGCAGCTGCAGCACCAGCACGGAAACCGGGATCGCGGCCAGGCGGGACAGGGTGCGCTCGATCTCCGGCACCGGGGACAGGAAGTCGCCGATCAGCACCAGCCGGGCGTGGGCGGGCAGGTGGGCCGGCGCCGGAAGCGACGACGCCTCGTCGGCCCGGGCGGCCAGCAGCTGCCGCGCCAGCCGCTCGACCGCCTGCCGGCCGGAGAACCGTGCCTGTTCCCCGTCCAGCAGCCGGACGTGCTCGCCCGCGCGAAGCAGCAGCATCGACAGCGCCAGCGCCAGCAGCTCGGCGCGGCCCCGCTTGAACGGCAGCCGTCCGTCGGAGCGCCACGCCATGCTGGGCGAGGCGTCGCGCCACAGGCACACGGTCTGCGCCGCTTCCCACTCGGTTTCCCGCACGAAGGCGCGGCTGGAGCGGGCGGATTGCCGCCAGTCGATCCGGGCGGTCGACTCGCCCGGCATCAGCTGGCGGTACTGCCAGAAGCTGTCGCCGCTGCCGGCCCGGCCGCGCCCGTGCACGCCCTGCGCGACGGTGCTGGCGACGCGGTCGGCCTCGGCCAGCAGCGGCGGCAGCCGTGCGGCCAGCGCTTCGGCCTCCAGCCGCACCGCGTTCCCGACGCTGCCGGCCGACGGGAAGCCGGGCAGGCCATGTGCCAAGCCTGGTGCCAATCCTGGTGCCAAGCCGCCGGCCTCGGCGCGTCCGGGCCGGGTGAACGGAAAGCGCCTCACCCGATCCGCTGGACCAGCCCGTCGATGATCGCGGGCAGGGCGGTTCCCTCCGAGCGCGCGCCGAAGCTCAGCGCCATGCGGTGGCGCAGCACGGGATGCGCCAGCGCCGCCACGTCGTCGAGGCTGGGCGACAGCCTGCCGTCCAGCAGCGCCCGGGCGCGCGTCGCCAGCATCAGCGCCTGCGCCGCGCGCGGCCCCGGACCCCAGGCGAGCGAGCGGCGCACCCGGTCGTCGGCGGCGGTTTCCGGGCCGGCGCCGCGCAACAGCGCCTGGGTGGCGTCCACCACCTTCGCCCCGATCGGCAGCCGGCGCAGCAGCGCCTGCGCCGACTCCCGCTCGCCCGG
>CALMVN010000158.1 GCA_937873225.1 uncultured Acetobacteraceae bacterium | reverse complement strand
GGTTCTATGCGGAACCGGGGCAGCGGGTGCCGATCCGGACGGTTCGGGTGGCTGCGGACCTGCCGACAGGGGAGCGGCCGCGGGTGGAGACGATGCGGGCGGAGGCGCCCGCCTTTGCAGCGGTTCTGGAGGCGCGGGCGAACCGGCGCGATCCGTTCTTCGTCAGGGCGGCCGGGGCGATCGACCTGTGCAACGCGCCGGTGCCGGTTCGGAAGGTGCCGGCAGTGCGGTAGCCGTAAGCGGCCATGCGGGGGCGAAGGACGGCGTGTCTGCTCCCCTGTCCGGGTTGTGCTGCCCGTGGGCAGCGCCTGAAGGCAGGAAAAGCTGATCGAGCGCAATCTCGAATGTTCATGGTACAGCCTGTACGGCTGGGGTCGTCCGGATTTCGGAGGCCGTCTTGTGCAGGTTCAAGAGCTGATTGAGAACCGACAGGACGAAGAGCGTCTGGTCGCCGCGATCGGCTTCTGAACCGGCGCCCGTCCCGAGGTGCGAACAGTCCGGATTCAGAGACGAGTTGGGTCCCGCCTCCGTGTTGCCTGACACACAGAACTCTTGTGGCGGACGACTCTCCGAAACGTAGTAGCGTGCGCCATGGTAGTAAACGTTGAACCTGGGTTTCGCCGGACGATCCTTGTCTATGTAGAATGGTATGGCTCGTATGTCTTTCGCGTAGTTCAACATGCTTCCAAGGTATTGGAAGACCGCTTCCACCGATCGGACATAGATGTAGACTTGTGGTGTCGAGTCCACGTTTTTATGGGACGAACGACGGCCGGTGCAAAGGTAGGTGGGATCCGCGCCCGGCAAGCGATCCACGGGATCAACCAGAGTCGCGGAACGTATCACTTGCCAGGAAACTTCCGATGTTCCAGGCCGCACGACGGCTAGGCAGAGAACGCCTTCCTTGTTATCCCTCGAAAGGTGGTATCGATTTCCGGGTCCACGTTCCGGATGCCGTTCCTGCAGGCTGAGGCCGGGGCCAACGAATGCTGCCGCTCCCTTGAGAAGATCGCCGCCCGAAACGGCGATGTCCGGCCCGAGATCGGAAGGGGCTTTCTTTATATAATATAGATTTACCAGCTCCCTTATCATGTCAGAAAAATGGATTTCGGCCTTGTTGAGGCCGAACACCTCCTGCGCTTTTTTGTTGCACTCCTCGTACGTCTTCTGGCGCAAGGTGTCGGGTCTATTTACGAACTCGCAGTCGGTGAAGCCTGCTCCGGTGCCCCAGCTTATCTCGATCTTCGAAAACAGCAGGTCCGTTATCGTGTCGGTATCTATCGAACGATCCTGATTAAGGTAGTAGATGTAGCTTTTCACGTCGATGGGTTCGGTAATGCCCGCTGTAAAGTCTCTGGTGTTTAACGGAACGACATCGAACGTCGGATTACTCGTGACGATAAGGGATCCGGTCAGCATGTCCCTACTGCGCGTGTTGGTCGTGTACTCGCTGCCGAAAGGTGCCGCGACTTGGATCTGGCTTTGCAGTTGCAGCGACCCTCTGATCTGCGACAGGTCGGTGAAATGCAGGGGAGCCCGATCCCTGGCCAACAGAACGTTCGTGACCAGCATGTTGTTCGTGACGGCTTCGAGCGCCTGGTTGTAGTCGACGCTGGAACTCGTCAAGGCTCCCGAGAGAGAACAACCTCCCAGACATGTCAGAACGGCGCATCTCGTCAGAGAGGATCGGCGTTTCACTACCAACCTCCTTCATGTGCTTCAGAACCGGAAAGAATCCTGCGTCCGCACTGCTCGATCCTGGGTGTCCCTGATCTTCAACATGAAGACCCGTTTTTGCAACATTTCGATGCTCAGGCTCGCGGGTGTCCGTAGCGCGCGGCGACAACGGTCCGGTCCAACGTCCGCTGCCGGTCCGCTTCCGGCCCCGATCGGCCGGCCGGGACGGCGTCCCTGGTGTTCCCGGCTGCTTTGCTGCACACGAGCATCATGACCGACAGCATCTGCCTTGTTCTGGGCGGCGTCCGTTCCGGCAAGAGCCGGCACGCCGAGCAGATCGTGACGGAGTTTCCCGCGCCGTTCCGCTACCTCGCCACGGGACAGGCCTGGGACGACGAGATGCGGGAGCGGGTGGCGGCGCACCGGGCGCGGCGGGACGAGCGGTGGCAGACGGTCGAGGTGCCGGTGCGTCTGGCGGCGGCCCTGGACGAGGCGGGGGAGCGACCGGTGCTGGTCGACTGCCTCACGCTGTGGCTCACCAACCTGCTTCTGGGAGAGCATGATGTCGAACCGGCGGCGTCGGAGCTGATGGACGCGCTGGCGCGCCGTCGGGCGCCGACGGTGCTGGTGGGGAGCGAGGTGGGAATGGGGATCGTGCCGGAGAACGCCCTGGCGCGGCGGTTCCGCGACGAGGCGGGGCTGCTGCACCAGCGCGTGGCGTCGGTGGCGGACCGGGTGGTGCTGGTGGTGGCCGGGTTGCCGCTGGTGGTGAAGGGATGAGGGCCGGCGACGATCCAGAGCGGCACCGGATGAAGATGGAACGGCGCAAGGCGGTGCAGGACGAGGAGGTGGCGTCCAAGACGGTCGAGAAGGGGCTGCTGATCGTCCATACCGGGGCAGGCAAGGGGAAGACGACGGCGGCGTTCGGGCTGCTGCTGCGCACCGTCGGGCGGGGGCGCAAGGCGGCGGTGGTGCAGTTCATCAAGGGGGCGTGGAGCACCGGGGAGCGCACGGTGCTGGAAGGCTTCGGGCCGCTGGTGGAATGGCACACCATGGGCGAAGGCTTCACCTGGGACACGCAGGACCGGGCGCGCGACGTCGCCGCCTGTTGTCGGGCCTGGGAGGTCGCGCGGGGGCTGCTGGCGCGCGAGGACCTGTCGCTCGTGGTGCTGGACGAGCTGAACATCGCGCTGCGCTACGACTACCTTCCGCTGGACGAGGTGCTGGCGGCGTTCGCGGCGCGGCCGGCGATGCAGCACGTGGTGGTGACCGGGCGCAACGCCCGGCCGGCGCTGGTGGAGGCGGCGGACCTGGTGACGGAGATGACGCTGGTGAAGCACCACTTCGCCGCCGGGGTGAAGGCGCAGGAAGGGATCGAGTTCTGAGCGGCGTGCCGCCGGCCGGGCTGGCGCTGATGCTGCAGGGCACCGGCTCCTCGGTCGGCAAGTCGGTGCTGGTGGCGGGGCTGGCGCGGGCGCTGTGCCGGCGCGGGATGCGGGTCCGGCCGTTCAAGCCGCAGAACATGTCGAACAACGCCGCGGTCACGCCGGACGGCGGCGAGATCGGCCGGGCGCAGGCGCTGCAGGCCCGGGCCTGCGGGGTGGCGCCGTCGGTGCACATGAACCCGGTGCTGCTGAAGCCGCAAAGCGAGACGGGCGCGCAGGTGGTGGTGC
>CALMVN010000157.1 GCA_937873225.1 uncultured Acetobacteraceae bacterium | reverse complement strand
GGCGGCGGGTGAGGCCGCCGGCCTGGCTGTCAGCCGAGGCCGAGCAGCTCCACGTCGAAGATCAGGGTGGCGTTGGGCGGGATCGCCCGGCCGGCGCCGCGCGCGCCGTAGCCGTGCTCGGGCGGCAGCACCAGGATGCGCCGGCCGCCGACGCGCATGGTGGCGACGCCGAGGTCCCAGCCGGAGATCACCTCGCCCACGCCGAGGGTGAAGCGGAACGGCGTGCCCCGGTCGCGGGAGCTGTCGAACTTGGCCCCCTCCTTGCCGTCCTCGTCGAGCCAGCCGGTGTAGTGCACCACCACCGTCTGTCTCGGCGCCGGCGTCTCGCCCTGCCCCTCGACCTCGTCGCGGTAGCGGATGCCGTTGGGCAGGGTGATGAAGTCGGTGTCCATGGGATGCTCCGGCCAGTCGGGGCGGCGGTTCTAGCAGGGCGGAGCGCGGATGCCGAGACGGCGGGCGGCCGCGCCCGTCGCCCGGGTGCCCGGCGAGCCGGTCCCTCCGATGCCTACCCGAACGACACCGGCCCGACCGCGCCGTACCAGTGCTTCACCTTGATCCCGTCCGCGTCCATGACGAAGAAGTGGGTCATGGTCGGATGGACGGTCTGGCCGCCATTGTCCGGCGTCATGGCGACGGTGCCGCGGAACACCTTCAGGGTGCCCCCGTCCCAGTACTCCTTGACCTCGTGCAGCGCGGTGAAGCCGGTGTCGACGAACGCGCGGAGGTTGTCGCGGATCGCGTCGCGGCCGTGCCAGTCGGCGACGCCGAGGTTGCACACCGCGTCGACGGCGAAGCAGTCGAAGCCGGCGCCGAACGTCTTGTCGTCGATCTCCTTCCAGAAGGCCAGCAGCCAGTCCGGCGCGGGCTTCCTTTCGAACGTCCTGGTCTCCATCTCGCTCCCTCCTTGTCGCGCCCTCCGCGGCGCGAGGCGACGGACCATGCCGCGCGTTCCCGCCGCCGCTCAATTACGGCCGAGGTAATCGGCCGGTCCGGCCGCATCGAGCGTCCAGCCGTTCCGCCCTCCGCGGCTTGACAGGAAGACGAGCGTGCGGCTGCAACGGCGGCGGCGTCGCGGGCGGTTCCGGTCCGGCGCCTGTCCGACGGAGCCGAACGGGGAATGACGACATCGCGGACCAGGCGGGATGGCGGCACGCTGGGCGCGCTCCTGCGTCACTGGCGACGGGTCCGCGGGTTGAGCCAGCTCGGCCTCGCGCTGGAGGCGGGAGTGTCGCAGCGGCACCTGAGCTTCGTCGAGACCGGGCGGAGCACGCCGAGCCGGGACACGCTCGGCCGGCTCGCCGACGCGCTGCGCATCCCGTTCCGGGACCGCAACCCGCTGATCCTCGCGGCCGGGTATGCGCCGGACCATGTCGACGAGGGGCTGGACACGCCGGAGATGCGCAGCGTCACCCTGGCCCTCGAGCGCGTGCTGCGCCAGCACGAGCCGTTCCCGGCCTTCGTGCTGGACCGCAGCTGGGACGTGGTGATCGCCAACGACGCGGCCCGGCGCTTCCTCGGCCAGTTCTTCGACCTGGACGCCCTGCCGAAGCCGCGCAACCTCCTGCGCATCATGTTCGGCGCGGACGCGATGCGGCCGTTCGTCCACCAGTGGGAGGCGGTGGCGGACGCGCTGATCGGCCGCGTCCACCGGGAAGCGACCGGAGGCGTCCTCGACGAGCGGACGCGCGCGCTGGTCGACGAGCTCATGGCCCGTCCGGACGTCAAGCCGCACTGGGGCCGGATCACGCCGGCGGCCGGCGCTCCCGTGGTCCCGATCGGCTTCGTCCGGGACGGGACGGTGCTGAACTACTTCTCCCTGGTGTCCGTGGTGGGAACGCCGCGATCCGTGCTCGCCCAGGAGCTTCGCGTCGAGTGCATGTTCCCGGCCGACGAGGCGACCGAGCCGCGCCACCTGGCCCTGATGGCGGACGCGACGCGCGGCGGGCGCCAGGGGGATCGCTAGGATATCCGTGCTGGTCAGGCGGTCTTTGGCGTCCAGTTCTGCTGTCAGGGCTTGGTGTCGGCCTTGACCGCGCCGCGGGTGCCGATCGGCTTGTCCGGACCGATCGTGGAGTCGCGCCCGGTCTGCTGTTCCAGCTCGGCGTTCAGCTCGGCGCCCATCAGGATCACGATGGAGGAGATCCAGATCCAGGTCATGAAGCCGACCACCGCGCCCAGCGAGCCGTAGGTCTTGTTGTAGCTGCCGAAATGGCTAACGTAGAACGAGAAGCCGGCCGACACGAGCACCCAGCCGACCGCGGCGGCCGCGGCGCCCCAGCTGATCCACTGCCAGCGCGCGGTGTTGCGGCTCGGGCCGTAGCGGTAGATCAGCCCGAGCGCCCCGGCCAGCACGACCAGCATGACGGGCCAGCGGCCGAGGTCCAGCAGCGTGTCCGCGACGCTGCCGAGGCCGACGAAGGCGAAGATGATCGGCAGCGCCACGATGGCGAACAGCGCCAGGATCAGGAAGGCGATGGCGCCGAGGGTGAAGCACAGCGAGATCAGGGTGAGCCGGACGAAGGAGCGCTTCTCGTGCTCGTGGTAGACCACGTTCATCGCGTCGAACAGCGACTTCATCCCGGCGTTCGCGCTCCACACCGAGGTGAGCAGCCCGACGATGGCGCCGAAGCCGAGCGCCTTGGAGCCGCTGGAGGTCAGGGCGGACACCTGTTGCTTGATGATGTCGATGCCGCCATCCGGCACCAGCCCGTTGAGGCCGGCGAGCTGGGCGGTCAGGTGGGACGGGTCGGTGAACAGGCCGTAGATCGAGATCAGGCTGGCGATCGCCGGGAACAGAGCCAGCAGGCCGTAGAAGGTGATGCTGGCGGCCTCGGCCATGATCCGGTCCTCGTTGAAACCGGCGCCGGCCCGCTTGGCGACCGCCCACCAGCCCCTGGCCGGAATCTGCTGCGGCGCCTCCGCGTCCTCGCCGGCACCGCCGGCGGCGGGCGGATCCGCGCCATCCGCCTTGCCTCCGCCGGACCGTGGCGGCGGGGCCGGTTGCCTGGCTCTGGACGGCGCGTCGTCGCGCACGGCCGGGCCGGACGCGGGGCGGCCGGCGGGACGGGGCAGGAGCAGCCCGACCGCGGCGAGGCCCAGGAGGAGGACCAGGTTGGGACGGCCGGCCTTGTGCATGCGAAACGGGTCCTCGTCGTTGCCGAAGCGGAAGCGTATGGCCGCGCTGCTGGTTGCGCGGCGGGCGGCGAGGAGATGGTCGCGAGGCGACCGGGTCAGGCGGCGTCCAGCAGCCGGGCGACGCGGAGCGGCACCGGCGGGTGGCTGTCGTGCACCAGGGAGAACCACGGGTCGGGCGTCAGGGTGGACGCGTTGTCGCGGGCGAGGCGGGTGAGCGCGGAGACCATGGGCGCCGCGCCCACCATCCGCCGGGCAAAGGCGTCGGCCTGGAACTCGTGCCGGCGCGACAGGGCGTTGCCGGCCAGGCCGAGGATCGGCGACGAGGCGCCGGCCAGCACCATCGCCAGGATCAGGCTCAGCACCGGGTCGGGATGGCGGATGCCGAAGCCCGGCAGCAGCCAGGACTGGTGTGCTAGCCAGCCGACCGCCGCCAGCAGGCCGAACAGGAAGGCGATGCCGCGCAGCAGGCCGTTCAGGGTGTGGCGATGGTGGAAGTGGCCCAGCTCGTGCGCGACCACCGCCTGGATCTCGTCGGGGGTGTGGGCGTCGAGCAGGGTGTCGAACAGGACGATGCGCTTGGTCGGCCCGAAGCCGATGAAGTAGGCGTTGCCGCGGCTGGAGCGGCGCGACGCGTCCATCTCGAACAGGCCGCCGGAGCGGAACCCGGTGCGGGCGAGCAGCGCCTCGATCGGAGCCGCCATCTCGGCGCGGAGCGGGATGAAGCGGTTGAACAAGGGGGCCACGAGGCGGACGTGGATCGTCGGCGCCAGCAGCATCGCCACGGTCAGCGCGGCCCAGGTCCAGAGCCACCACGGCCCGTGCAGGGCCTGCATCGCCCACAGGATGCCGGCCAGGATCGGGCCGCCGATGACGGCGGTCAGCAGCGAGGCCAGCAGGGAGTCGCGCAGGAACAGGGCCGGGCTGCGCCGGTTGAAGCCGTGCCGCTGTTCCAGCACCAGGGTGCGCCAGGCGGCGAGCGGCAGGCTCAGCAGGCCGGAAACGAGCCACAGCACGGCGGCGATCACCAGGCTGCGGGAGATCGACGGGCCGATGCGCGCGGACACGATGCCGGATACGAGGTCGAGGCCCCAGACCAGGGCGACGATCCCGGCGACGAGGTCGAGCACGGCGGACACCGCGCCGAAGCGCAGGCGGTCGAGGCCATAGGCGACCGCCTTGCGGTGGTCCGCCGGCGACACGGCATCCGCAAAGGCGGCCGGCACGGCACCGCTGCCGCCGCGTATGGCCGCGGCCTGCCGACGGTCCAGCAGGAGCAAGGCGCCTGTGCGCAGGACAGACCAGACGACCACGGCCACGAGCAGGAACGGCATCGTCAGCGGCCCGGCACGGGCGCAGCGTGGGCGGCGCGGCCGGGAAGCCGCCGGCCATCTGTCGGCATCGCCGGGCAGCAGCAGGCCCGCGTCCGGAAGGACGGGTTCGGGCGATGGAACGAGACGGCAGGCATCACGGGCTCCGGGACAGGACGGGCAGGATCAAGATGGGGTTTGCGCGCCCGTGAGCAAAGCCGGCGGCGCCCTGGTCCGCCGGCGGTTCCGGACCTCCACCACGATCCCGCCGACCTAGGCGTTGGACTCCATGAACCGGTGCGTCGACGACCTGGTCGACAGGGAACCTGCGCGCGATCACCGGGCGCAGGCCATCGGCGGGCCGGTCCAGCACGACGCGCTTGCCGGCCTTGAGCCAGGTCGGGTTCTCCGTGATCTCGAACAGGGTGTAGCCGCGCATCATCAGCCCCTTTCCAGGGCGGGAAGAAGCGGGAACGGGGTCGGCTCCGGGCTGAGCGCGCCGTACTCGATCAGGATGCCGTCCGCCGCCAGTCGTCGGCGAGCCTGGCCACGGTCGGGCCGCCGACCCGGTCGAAGGCGACGCGGGCGCCCCTTCCGTCGCTCAGCCACATCACCTCGGCGGCAACGTCCTGCTCGTCGGCGACCAAGATCGCGGTGTCGGCATCGCGGCGTCAAGGGCGTCTGCCTTGGCGCGGCTGCGAGTCGGCGCGATCGGGCAGGCGCCTTCCGCGTGGCACAGCTGGATCGCCGTGAGGCCGACGCTGCTGGTCGCGGCCGGGACCAGCACGACGTCGCCGGTTCCGACCTCGCGATGTCC
>CALMVN010000156.1:7155-23773 GCA_937873225.1 uncultured Acetobacteraceae bacterium | reverse complement strand
GTAGTCCGCCATGTCGCCCTCGAACGGCTGCACCCGTCCGTCCCCCACCAGCCACAGCCGGTCGGCGACCAGCTCCACCAGGTGGGGATCGTGGCTGATCAGCAGCACCGCCCCCCCGAACTCGGCCAGGGCGCGTATCAGCGCGTCGCGGGCGTCGAGGTCGAGATGGTTGGTGGGCTCGTCCAGGATCAGCAGCTGCGGCGCGTCGCGGGTCGCCAGCGCCAGCAGCAGCCGGGCCTTCTCGCCGCCGGACAGGTCGCGCGCCGGGGTGTCGGCGCGGTCGGCGTCGAGCCCGAACCGGGCGAGCTGGGCGCGCAGCACGGTCGGAAGCGCTGCCGGCAAGGCGCGCGCCATGTGCTGCACGGGACTTTCCTCCGGAAAGAGCTCCTCCGCCTGGTGCTGGGCGAAATAGCCGACCCTGAGCTTCGGGCTGTGCCGGACCGTGCCGGACAGCGGCGGCAGCCGGCCGGCGAGCAGCCTGGCAAAGGTGGACTTGCCGTTGCCGTTGGCGCCCAGCAGCGCGATCCGGTCCTCCATGTCGACCCGGAGCGACATTCCCGCGAGCACCACCCGCCCGTCATAGCCGGCGGAGGCGCGCTCCAGCACCAGCATCGGCGGCGGGAGCGGCACCGGCTCCGGGAAGGCGAAGCGGGTGGGCGCGTCCTCGATCACGCTCTCGATCGCGGGCAGCCGCTCCAGCGCCTTGAGACGTGCCTGCGCCTGGCGCGCCTTGGTCGCCTTGGCGCGGAACCGGTCCACGAAGGACTGCATGTGCGCCCGCCGCGCCGCGATCCGCTCTGCGGCGCGTGACTGCTGCAGCGCCTGCTCGGTGCGTATGCGGACGAACTCGTCGTAGCCGCCCGGCGTCAGGCTGAGCCGCCCGCGGTCGAGATGGGCGATCGCCTCCACGGCGCGGTCGAGCAGGCCGCGGTCGTGGCTGACGATCAGCGCCGCACCCGGGAAGCGCGCCAGCCAGCCTTCCAGCCACAGCGTGGCTTCCAGGTCGAGATGGTTGGTCGGCTCGTCCAGCAGAAGCAGGTCGGGGTTGAGGAACAAGGCGGTGGCCAGCGCCACGCGCATGCGCCAGCCGCCGGAAAAGTCGTCCACGGCCCGGGCCTGCGCGCTCGAGTCGAAGCCGAGCCCGGACAGGATGGCGGCGGCCCGCGCCGGCGCGCTGTCGGCGCCGATCGCGCGCAGCCGCTCGTGGATGTCGGCCGTCCGGGCGCCGTCCGTGGCGTGCTCCGCTTCCGCCAGCAGCGCCGTGCGCTCCGCGTCGCCGGCCAGCACGGTCTCGACCAGCGACAACGGCCCCGACGGCGCTTCCTGCAGCACGCGCGCCATGCGGGCGCGGCTGGACAGGCGGATCTCGCCGCCATCGGGCTGGATGTCGCCGGCGATCGCCGCCAGCAGGGTGGACTTGCCGGCGCCGTTGCGCCCGACCAGCCCGATCCGCCGTCCCGGCTCCACCGACAGGTCGGCACGGTCCAGCAGGGTGCGCCCGGCGACGCGCAGGCTCAGGGCGGAGATGACCAGCAGGCTCAACCGTAGGATGCTCCCCAATGCCTGCCCGGCGGTGACGACGCCGTTCTAGAGCTTGATCCGTTCGCATCGGCTCGCGGATCAAGCTCTAGGTCGTTGTCTCGTCGAGCATCTTTACCCGATCGACCGACCCGGTTCGATCGGATGATGCTCTAGCAGCCGGCCCACGGGCGGTCACAGTGGCGGGCGCCCGGTTTTTGCTCTAAGCGGCGCGCGATCCCCCGCACACCAGGAGACACCATCATGGCGACCGAGCGCACCCTGTCGATCCTCAAGCCGGACGCGACCCGTCGCAACCTTTCCGGCCGGATCAACGCCCTGTTCGAGGAGGCGGGCCTGCGCATCGTGGCGCAGAAGCGCATCCGGCTGTCCGAGGCAGAGGCCGGCGCGTTCTACGCCGTGCACAAGGAGCGCCCGTTCTACGGCAGCCTGGTGTCGTCGATGACGGCCGCACCGGTGGTGGTGCAGGTGCTGGAAGGCGAGAACGCGGTGTCGCGGCACCGCGAGGTGATGGGCGCCACCGACCCGAAGAAGGCGGAGCCGCACACGGTGCGGGCGCAGTTCGCGGAGAGCATCGAGGCGAACTCGGTGCACGGCTCGGACAGCCCGGAGAACGCCGCCACCGAGATCGCCTTCTTCTTCGCCGGCACCGAAATCCTGCCCTGAGCGGGACCGCGCCCCGGGCGGGCTGGCCTGCCGTCGCCGCCGCGGTGGCGGGCAACCTGCTCGAGGTGTTCGACTTCATCGCCTACGGCACCTTTGCGGTGATGATCGGGCGGGTGTTCTTTCCTGCCCGCGATGCCTTCGTGTCGCTGCTGCTGTCGGTCGCCACCTTCGGCATCGGCTTCGTCACCCGTCCGCTCGGCGCCCTGGCGGTCGGGCTGATCGCCGACCGGCGCGGCAGGCGCGCCGGGATGCTGGTCTCGATGTGGCTGATGGGGCTCGGCAGCCTGCTGATCGCGGTGCTGCCGGGCTACGCCAGCATCGGCCCGGCGGCGCCGGCGCTGCTGGTGCTGGCCCGCCTGATCCAGGGCCTGGCCTGGGGCGCCGAGGTCGGTCCCGCCACTACCTTCCTGCTGGAGAACGCGCCGCCCGGCCGGAGCGGGCTGTATGCCTCCTGGCAGTCCGCCAGCCAGAGCCTGGCCCAGTTCGCCGGCGGCCTGATCGGCCTCGCCACCACCGCCCTGCTGGGCGGCGCCGCGATGAGCGGATGGGGGTGGCGGGTGCCGTTCGCGCTCGGCGCCCTGCTGGTGCCGGTCGGCCTTCTGCTGCGCACCGGGCTGGGCGGCGAGCCGCCGCTGCCGGCCGCGCCCGCCACCGGCCGCCTGGCCCTGCTCCGGAGCAGCGGCGCGCTGTCGCTGGGGTGCGCGCTGATGCTGCTGGTCGCCGGCACGGTCAGCCAGTACTTCCTCAACTACGTCACCACCTACGCCCTGGTGGCGCTGCACATGCCGAGCTGGCTCGCCCTGCTGGGCACCGTGCTGGCCGGGCTGTTCGGCGCGCTCGCCGCCCTGGCCTGCGGCATCCTGTCCGACCGCACCGGCCGGTTCGCGGTGATCCTGCTGCCGCGGCTCCTGCTGGCGCTGTCGATCGTGCCGATGCTGATGCTGCTGCACGCCGACCCGGCGCCCTGGCTGTTCTGCCTCGTGGTCGCGGTCATCGCGGTGCTGCAGGTCGGCAGTTTCGCTGCCAGCCTGGTGCTGCTGGTCGAGCTGTTCCCGCCCGCGGTGCGCTCCACCGGGTTCGGGCTGCTCTACGCCGTCGCCATCTCCGCCTTCGGCGGCACCGCCCAGATCGTGTTCACCGCGCTGATCCGCTCCACCGGCGACCCGGTGTCGCCGGCCTGGTACCTGGCGCTGGTCAACCTCCTGTGCGTCGGCGCGGCCTGGATCCTGATGCGCCGCCGCCCGGCTCACAGGTAGTAGCGGAACACGATCGCCCGCAGCGCGACCACGATCGACAGCGCCGGGTAGAGGCACAAGGCCGCGAGGGCCCAGGACGGCACCCGCAGGGAGCCGCGCGGCAGTGCCAGGCCCAGGAACGGCACCAGCGGCAGGAAGTAGCGGCCCTGCACCCCCTCGATCGTGCGGCTGCCGATCGGGGTCCAGCTCAGGTACTGCAGCAGGAAGATCGTAACGACCGCGGCGCAGACGAGGCCGACCGCCGCGATCCGGCGGCGAGCATCCGGCGGCGTCGGCGTCCGCGACGCCAGGAAGGCCGCCAGAAGCACCAGCCCGGTCAGGGCGTAGTACGGGTTCGGCAACGGGGTATCGAGCCAGCCGAGCACGCCCACCGCCTCCCGGCAGTACGGGCAGCCCTCCCTCCACTGGATGTGGAGGGTGGTGCGGACCAGCACCATCGCGAGCACGGGATGCGAAACCAGGGCATGCAGCTGTTCCGCCATGTGCGCCGCCGCCGCGTGCGGCAGGCTGACCCGGCCGGTGAGCGCGGTCCAGCCCAGCACCGCTCCGGTCGCCGCGCCGGCCCCGACGAGCCGGACCCGCAGCGCCGCCGCCGCCGGCAACAGCAGCGGCAGCAGGCAGAGCGGCAGGTAGGGAGGACGGGCCATGGCCACGACCGCCACGCCGGCGCAGCCCAGGACGAAGCCGTGGCGGATCGCGGCCGGGCGCGCCAGCAGCACCGCGGACAGCGCCGAGACGGCGATCATCGGCCCGTCCTGCGACATCGAGCCGAACAGCGCCAGCGCCATCGGCAGGCACAGCAGGGTGAACAGCAGCGGGGCGAGCCCTTCGGACAGGACGATCGCGGCGGCGGCGATCGCGGTGCTCGCCACACCGTTCAGCAGGCGCGACAACAGCATCCCGTGCAGCACGGACAGCCTGGCCGCACGCGCGACCGCGTCGCCGAGCGCGGAGGGAAGGTAGAGCAGCGGCGGGTACTGCGCGGTGTTGGGGAACGACACCATGCCCGTCCTCCCCCAGCCGATCGCCGCCGCCCGGTCCGCCATCGCCCGGGTCTCCTTGCGCTCCTGGTGGAAGCGGATCCCCTCGACCGCGATGGACAACCGTTCCAGCCCGAGATGGATCATGCCGCCGGACAGGTTGTCGCCGCCGAACCGGGTCGCGACCAGCCGGCCGGACGCGACCTGGTCGGCACGCTCGGCGTGGCCGAGCTCGTCGGCGGCCTGGAGCGGCGGCATCAGCAGCGCCACCGCCGGCACCGCGACCGCGGCGTACACGCAGAACAGCGCCGCCAGCAGGCGCGGGATCAGGACCGGATCCGGCCTCGGCGATCGGTTGCGCACCCGCCTTCCTACGCCGCCGGCACCGCCGCCATCTGCGCCAGGTGCCGGGCCAGCACCGCCGGATACAGCACGTGCTCCTCGGCCAGCACCCGGACGGCCAGGCTGTCGGGGGTGTCGCCCGGCAGCACCGGCACCGTCGCCTGGCCCAGGATCGGGCCCTCGTCCATCCCTTCCGTGACCAGGTGCACGGTGCAGCCGTGCCGCGTCTCGCCCGCTTCGAGCACCCGCTCGTGCGTGTGCAGGCCGGGATGGGCCGGGAGCAGGCTCGGGTGGATGTTGAGCATGCGGCCGGCCCAGCGGCCGGTCAGCCAAGGGGTCAGCAGGCGCATGTAGCCGGCCAGGCACACGCAGCCGATCCCGGCCTGCTGCAGCGCCGCGTCGATCGCCCGCTCGTGCGCCTCGCGGTCGCCCCGGTACGGCCGGTGGTCGATCGCGCGCGCCGCGACCCCGGCCTCGGCCGCCGCCCGCAGCGCCGGGGCGTCCGGGTTGTTGCTCAGCACCAGGGCGATCTCGGCCGGGTAGGAGGGCTCGCGGGCGGCGTCCAGGAGTGCCGTCATGTTGCTGCCGCGGCCGCTGGCCAGCACCGCGACCCGGATCCTCTCCGGGGGCATCAGAACGCGGGGTCGTGCGAGAAGCGCAAGGCGGCCGGCGCGTCCGGGCTCGGCGCCGCCTCGATCCGGCCGATAAGGGTGAACGCCTCGCCGAGCTCCGCCAGCAGCGCGGACGCGTTGACCACGTTCGACACCACCAGCGCCATGCCGATGCCGCAGTTGAACACCCGCAGCATCTCGTCGGGCGCCACCTCCCCGGTCCGTGCCAGCCAGGGGAACACCGGCGGCATCGTCCAGGCGCTGCCGTCCAGCACCGCCGTCACCCCGGCCGGCAGCACGCGCGGCAGGTTGCCGGGCAGGCCGCCGCCGGTGATGTGCGCGGCCCCCTTCAGCAGGCCGGCGCGGTGCAGCGCCAGCACCGGCGACACGTAGAGCCGGGTCGGCGCCATCAGCGCCTCGCCGAGCGACGAGCCGGGGGCGAACGGCGCCGGCGCGTCCCAGCCGAGGCCGGCTCGGGCCGCGACCGCGCGCACCAGCGAGAACCCGTTGGAGTGCACGCCGCTCGACGGCAGGCCGAGGATCACGTCGCCATGCCCGATCCGGCCGGGCAGCAGCGCGTCGCGCTCCGCCGCCCCCACCGCGAAGCCGGCCAGGTCGTAGTGCCCGGCGGCATACATGCCCGGCATCTCCGCGGTCTCGCCGCCGACCAGGGCGCAGCCCGACAGCCGGCAGCCCTCGGCGATGCCGCCCACCACCTTCGCCGCGTCGGCCACGGTCAGCTTCCCGGTGGCGAAGTAGTCCAGGAAGAACAGCGGCTCGGCGCCCTGCACCACCAGGTCGTTGACGCACATCGCCACCAGGTCGATCCCCACCGTGTCGTGCCGTCCGGTCTCGATCGCCAGCAGCAGCTTGGTGCCGACGCCGTCGGTGCAGGACACCAGCACCGGGTCGCGGAACCCGGCCGCCTTGAGGTCGAACAGCGCGCCGAAGCCGCCCAGCCCGCCCATCGTGCCGGGCCGCGCGGTCCGCCTCGCCGCCGGCCCGATCGCCTCGACCAGCGCGTCGCCGGCCGCGATGTCCACCCCGGCCTGGCGATAGGACGTTCCGGCTGGCGGCTCGACGTTCATGCGGCATGACCTTCCGGTTCGGTCGCGTCGGCCCGGTCGGGACGGGGATCGAAGCGCGCGCGAAGCTGGGCTAATGATCCGGACCGTTTACGGCAGGCGGGACGAGTCGCAAAGCGGCGGAACGGACGGGCAGGGCAGGCCGGCGGTGCAGACGGACAGCGAGGACGGGATGCCCGGCTCCGGGCCGGACGGGCGGCAGGGCCTGCGCCAGCTCGCGTTGCCGTTCGCGCACCGGCCGCGCTTCGAGCGCGCCGACTTCCTCCAGGCCGGGTCCAACGCCCAGGCGCTGGCCTGGCTCGGTCCGCAGGGTGGGTCCGGCTGGCCGCAGCGTCGTCTGGCGCTGTGGGGCGAGGCCGGCAGCGGCAAGACCCACCTGCTGCACGTGTGGGCGGCCGAGCACGACGCGCTGCTGCTGCCCGGCACCGCGCTGCGCGACCCGACACTGTCCCGGGTGCGGGGATCCTGGCGGGCGATCGCGGTGGACGACGCCGACGCCGCCCCGGACGAGCCGGCGCTGCTGCACCTGCTGAACGCGGCGCACGAGGCCGGGCTGCCTGTGCTGCTGACCGCGCGTGCGGCGCCGGCGCGCTGGGGGGTGACGCTGCCCGACCTCGACAGCCGGCTGCGCGCCACCCATTCGGTCGGGATCGACCGGCCGGACGACGCGCTGCTGCGCATCCTGCTGATCCGGCTGCTGGTGGAGCGGCAGCTGTCGGTGACGCAGGCGGTGGTGGACTGGCTGCTGCCCCGCCTGCCGCGCACCGCAGGCGCCATGCGCGAGGCGGCGCGCCGGCTGGACGAGGCGGCGCTGGCCTCCGGGCGCGGCGTGACCCGGACGCTCGCGGCCGCGGTGCTGTCCGTGATGCTGGCCTGGCCCGAGGAGGCGGACGAGGCCGAGCCGGAGCCGGACGGCGTCCGGCTGCTGTAGAGCGTCGCCGGATCAGGCGTGGTCACCTGACCGGCACGGACGCCCGCCGGAACGACCAGCCGGACCGCGGCGGGCGAACGAAGGTGAACCGGTCCGGCGGCGCCCCGCGGCAGCGTTCCGGCCGCACCGATCATGGAGTGTGCCGGGCAGCCGGGCCGCTCAGCCGGTCGCCGCCCCGTCCCGCTGCCGCTCGAAGGCGCTGTTCCAGCTGTCCCCGGGCAACGCGCCGTTCAGCAGGTAGTCGCCGATCATCCGCTCGCGCTGGATCGCCGGGTTGTGCGAGGCGAGCACGCGGGCGTTGCGCCAATGCCGGTCCAGCCCGCGCGCCTCGCTGGTCGCGGACGCGCCGCCGACCTCGAACAACAGGGTGGCCGCTTCCAGCACCTGCGGCAGGACGACCTGCTGCGCCTGGAACGCTTCCATCTCGACCGCCAGCAACCGGGGATCCTCGGTCGCCCCGGCCTGCCAGGCAGCGGACACCTCGTCCAGCGAGGCGGCCACGCGGCCGGCCAGGGCTTCCGCCGAGAAGGCGAGGCTCGCCAGCCGCCCGACCACGCGCTGCACCAGCGGGTCCTGCCGCGGCACCGCCCGGCCCGGCAGGTGGAAGGTGCGGGTGCGCGGCTGCACGAAGGCCACGGCGTCGCGCAGCACCGCCCGGCCGATCCCGGCCAGCGTCGCCAGGTGGAACAGCTGGTAGTAGACGGTCATGAAGGACTCGCTCGGCAGCCGCGACCGGCTCGACCGGCGCAACACCTGGTCCGGCGCGATCGCCACGTTGTCGAACCGTGTGGTGCCGCTTCCGGTCAGGCGCTGGCCGAACCCGTCCCAGTCGTCCTCGCGGGACACGCCGGAGGCTCCGGCCTCCACCGCCAGCAGCACCCGGTCCTCGCCCTCGACGGCGACCGCGGCGATCCAGTCGGCGTAGAGCGTGCCGGTGGAATAGTACTTGGTCCCGTCCAGGCGCCAGCCGCCCGAGGGCGACGGCGTCAGCCGGGTGGACACCTCGGTGGCGGGCCCGAGCTCCGCCATGGCGGCGCCGAACAGGGCGCCGTCCGCCACCACGCGCATCCAGCGCGACGCCCGCCCGGCATCCGCATCGCCGAGCAGCCCGTCCACGAGGGCGAAATGCGCCCGCAGGATCTGCGGCAGGTTGGGATCGGCGGCACCGAGATCGACCAGCAGGGCGAACAGCTGGCGCAGGCTGGCGCCGTGGCCGCCGAGCGCCACCGGGATGCGCAGCGCGCCGAAGCCTGCCTCGCGCAGCCAGGCCACCGGCTCGTGCGCCAGGATCCGGTTGCGTTCCCGGACCAGCGCGCCCTCGCCGATCCGCGCGAAGATCGGGCCGAAACGCTGCTGAAGCGCGTCGGAGGAGGGTCCGGACGCCAAGGGCTGCGTCGGGATCGACACCACGGTGGTCATCGGCTGCCTCGTTTCTGCTGCCGGGCATGGTGCAAACCACGTACAAAGGAGTCAAATCTCCAAATAGCGTTTTCTGTTGCGCATATCGTCCGCTTGCTGTTCTATTCCGACCAAGCGACGTGGAATGCGCGCGAGCAGGACAGGAGCAGGGTGAGCATGGAAGGGGAGGGTCGCCGCCGGGGGGTCGTGAACCATGTTCATGTCGAGGCACGCCTTCCGCCCGGCCAGCCGGCATCGTGTCGACTCCACGCCACGCGGCGGCTCCGGGCCGCCGGATAGGGTTCCATCGCGGCGCCGGAATCGGCGGCGCACGCGCAAGCCGGACCGGTTCCTCGACCCGGACGGTCCACCCGCCGACGCCTGGCGGGGACGGAGATCACACGAATCATGACGATCCGACGCGACGGCCGACACCGGCCAGCCGTCCTGCTGATGGCGCCGCTCGGCCTGCTGGTGCTCGACGCGGACAAGCGGGCGATGGCCCAGGCCGTGTCCCAGCAGCCTGCTCCCCAATCCGCTCCCCGATCCGCCGCTCAGTCCGCTCCTGTCGCCGCACCGGCGCAGGAGACCATCAACGTGGTCGGCGCCAGGCGCTCCGCGGCGGCGGTCGCCCAGGCCCGCCTCGAGACGGTCCCGGGCGGCACCAGCGTGGTCGACCAGACGGTGGTGCAGAAGGGCCGGGTGTTCACCGACCAGGACGTGCTCGACTTCCAGCCGGGCGTGTATGCGCAATCCTCCGGCGGCGGAGACGGCCTGAAGATCTCGATCCGCGGCTCGGGCCTGCAGACCGGCACCAACTATTTCCGCCAGGGGATCTACATCACCTTCGACGGGCTTCCCGTCACCGGGCCGGGCGGCACGCCGTACGAGCTGTTCGAGCCGCTGGGCCTGGCGTACACCGAGGTGCTGCGCGGCGCCAACGCGTTCGACGCCGGCGCGGTCGACCTGGGCGGCGCCATCAACTACGTGACCGAGACCGGGCGCGACGCGCTGGCGGCACAGGTGCGCTACGAGTTCGGCTCGTTCGGATACCAGAAGGAGCAGCTGAGCACCGGCAAGGCGATCGGCCCGCTGGACTACTTCATCAGCTTCACCAACTCGTACCGCAGCGGCTACCAGGACCACACGCGCGCCACCAGCACCGGCCTGGTCGCCAACCTCGGCTACGAGATCTCGCCTGACGTCACCACGCGCTTCTTCGTGCGCTACCGGCAGACCGAGAACCAGTATCCCGGCTACCTGACCAGCACGCAGATCGCGCAGGACCCGACGCAGGCGCAGGCGCCCTATGCCAATCGCGGCTTCGACGCCAACCGCATCCAGCCAGGCTCCACCTGGGTCGGCAACAGGACCACGTTCCGGTTCGGAGACGGCTCGCATCTCGACGTGGGCGAGGTGTGGCACAACTACCCGATCGACATACGCTCGACGATCTACGACGCGGTGTGGGGCTACGACGACGTCACCGGGTCGCTGCAGTACGTGCGCAACGACATCCTGTTCGGCCACGACAGCGACACCACGATCGGCGCCTTCTCCACCACGCACGTCCACGGCTTCCAGGACACCACGGTGCGGATCCCGAGCGGCGCCATCGCCGCCCTGCCGTTCAACACCCTGCTCCGGCGCGCCGATTACCAAGGCTCGGACAACAACCTGCACGTCGGCAACGACACGAACCTGTGGCGCGGCCTGTGGCTCACCGGCGGCCTGTCGGTGGTCTACACGCGGCGCGGCGCCGGCCTGACGATCCCGGTCCAGACGGGTCCCACCTTCTACGACGAGTCGCTCAACCTCGCCCCGCGCGCCGGCCTGCGCTACGTGCTGATGCCGCACTGGCAGCTGTTCGGCAACGTCAGCCGCACCGTCGAGCCGCCGAACGACTGGGAGTACCTGACCGGCCCGGTGTTCGCCACCGGCCCGCTCGCCGGCCTCAACGGCAGCGCCAACCGGCTGCGCGACGAGACCGCGCTGACCTGGGAGATCGGCACCTCGGGCGACCGCTGGGGCAACCAGTGGTCGGTCGACTACTACCATTCCGACGTGCGCAACGAGCTGCTCGACGTGAGCACCGCGGCCTCGCTGGCCACGGGATCGGTGAACTACGGCAACGCGTCGCCCACCACGCACCAGGGGGTGGAGGCGAGCCTCGACACCACCCTGCTCAAGCGCCCCTGGGGCCGCGTGTCGCTGCGCCAGGCCTATACCTTCAGCCAGTTCAACTTCAAGCACGACGCGCTGCTCGGTTCGAACCAGCTGCCCGGCGTGCCGCGGCACTACTACCAGGGACAGGTGCGGCTGGACCTGAAGGACGGCTTCTACGCCCTGTTCAGCACGCAGGTCTCGTCCAGCATCCCGATCGACTACGCCGACACCGACTTCACCCGCGCCTACCACCTGTTCGGCGCCACGATCGGCTACGACGACGAGAAGAAGGGGCGCGAGGTCTATGTCGACTTCCAGAACCTGACGGACCAGCACTACGCCGCCATCGTCAGCCCGACGCTCGACGACCACGGCGTGCCGGGCGCGTTCCTGCAGCCGGGCGACGGCTTCGGCGTGTTCGGCGGCGTCGCCTTCGGGTTCCGATGACGCGGGTCGCCGTCGCCGCTGTCGCGGGCGTGCTGCTTCTGCTCGGCGGCTGCCACAAGGCCGCCACCCGACAGGCCGCGTCCGGCCGGCCGGTGCGCGGCGGCACGCTGGTCTTCGCCGCCGACCGCGAGCCGATCTGCCTCGATCCGCATGTCGGCGGCAACATGCCGCAGGTGTTCGTCGCCGCGCAGTACCTCGACTCGCTGGTGTCGATGGACGAGCACGGCGCCATCGGCCCCTGGCTGGCCACGGGCTGGGAGGTGTCGCCGGACGGCCTGACCTACCTGTTCCACCTCCGGCACGACGTGGTGTTCACCGACGGCACCCCGTTCACCGCCGACGCGGTCAAGGCCAACCTCGACCACATGGCCAACCCCGCCACGCAGTCCAGCACCGCGGGCGGCTACATCCGGCAATACGCCGGCACCACGATCGTCGACCGCTACACCGCCGCGGTCCACCTGTCCGCACCCTACGCGGCGTTCCTCGACGTGCTGGCGCAGGGCTTCCTCGGCATCGAGTCGCCGGCCGCGCTGCGCCGGCCGCGCGACGAGAACTGCCAGAGCCCGGTCGGATCGGGACCGTTCCGGATCGTGCGCTGGGACCGGCAGAACGAGGTCGTGCTCGAGCGCAACCCGGCCTACCATTGGGGGCCGCCGACGGCCCGCCACACCGGGCCGGCCTGGCTCGACCGGATCGAGTGGAAGATCGTCCCCGAGGCCTCGGTGCGCTTCGGCTCGCTCCAGGCCGGCGAGGTGGACGTGATCGACGACCTGCCGCCGGAGGACGAGACGCCGGCGCGGTCCAACCCCGACCTGTCGCTGCTGGCGTCCGACCGCCCGGGCAACCCGACCAACGGCACGCTGAACACCCGTCGCGCGCCGTTCGACGACATCCGCGTGCGCGAAGCCTTCATCCGCTCCGCCGACATCGAGGGCGCGCTGGGCAGCGTGTTCTTCCACCACTACCGACGCGCCGGCGGGCCGCTCAGCCCGACCACGCCGGACTACAGCGCCGACTTCGAGCATTCCAAGGACTACGACCCGCACCGGGCGGCGCTGCTGCTCGACCAGGCCGGCTGGACCGGCCGCGACGCGGACGGCTACCGCACCAGGAACGGCCGCCGCCTGGTGGTGCACGTTCCCGTGGCCGCGACCATGTGGGAAGCCGACCGCAACCTGTGGGAACAGGTGCAGGCGACGGAGCGCGCGTCCGGCTTCGACATGCGCCTGGAGCCGGCCAGCGAGGCCGCGGTGTACGCCCGGGAGGGCGCCTGGAACTACGACCTCATCCTCGGCTACTGGAACACCAACACCCCCGACGTGCTGCGCATCATCTTCTCGTCGCAGTTCCTCGGCGCCGCCGGCGTCGCCGGGAGCCACCAGAACGCGTCCGGCTTCAGCGACCCCGCGTTCGACGCGCTGGCGCAGCAGGCGCTCGGCACGCCGGACCCGGCGCAGCGCGCGGCGATCTACCACCGGATGCAGGCGATCGTCGCGTCGCAGCAGCTCCAGATCACCACCTACCCGCAGACCACGCGGCTCGGCATCTACCGCACCGCGCACGGCGTGCGGCTGGAGCCGTCGCTGCGGGTGACCAGCCTTTACGACGCATGGGTGACGAAATGAGCGACACCTCGCCGTTCCCGACCGCTCCCGCCGCCCCGCCGGCGGCATCGCCGGACCGCCTGCACGTCCTGGCGCGGCGCATCCTGTCGCGCTGCCTGGGCTCCGTCGGCGTGCTGCTCGCCGCCGCCACCGTGAGCTTCCTCGCCATGCACATGATGCCGGGCGACATCGTGTCCGCGATCCTGGGCGGCCCCGCCGCCGATCCGACGCCGCAGACGGTGGCGGCGGCGGTGCGAGAGTATGGCCTCGACCGGCCGCTGCCGGTGCAGTACGGCCTCTACCTGGACCGCCTGCTGCACGGCAACCTCGGCACCTCGTTCTCGCAGCACCTGCCGGTGATCGCGGTGCTGCGCGCGGAGCTGCTGCCGACGCTGGAGCTCGCAGCCTCTGCCCTCGTGCTGGCCTGGCTGCTGGCGCTCGCCTCGGTGCTCGGCACCGTCCGCCGCCGGTCCTGGCTGTCGGCGCTGGGCTCGGGCCTGGAAACCGTGGGTGCTGCGCTGCCGCAGTTCTGGCTCGGCCTGCTGCTGTTGTGGCTGTTCGCCTTCACCATCCACCTGCTGCCGCCGGCGGGCAGCGACAGCGTGGCGGCGCTGGTGCTGCCGACGGTGGCCCTGGCGGTGCCGCTGGGCGGGTTCCTGGCGCAGGTGACGCGCGAAGCGTTCGAGATCGCGCTGGACCAGCCGTTCGTCCTGACCGCCCGCGCCCGGGGCCTCGGCGACTGGTCGGTGCGCACCCGCCACGTGCTGCGCCACGCGCTGCTGCCCGGGATCAGCCTGTCCAACTGGGCGGTCGGCGCCCTGATCGGCAACGCGGTGGTGATCGAGACCATCTTCTCCCGCAAGGGGATCGGGCGGCAGCTGGTGCTCGGCGTGTCCAGCCAGGACATGCCGCTCACGATCGGCATCGTGCTGCTGGTGTCGCTCACCTATGTCGTGGCCGGCTTCCTGACGGACGCGCTCTACGTCCTGGTGGATCCGCGGCTGGGAGCACGGCGATGAGCGCCGGTCTCCTGGACGCGGCGGCCGGGTCCGCCGCGGCCGAGGCCGGCCAGGCGGGATCGCGCCGGCCGGCCCTGCGCGTCGCGCCGGCGCTGGCCGGCCTGTTCCTCCTGTTCCTGCTCCTCGCGGCCATCGCCCCGGACCTGCTGTCGCACACCGACCCGCTGGCGATCGTGCCGCGCGACGCGTTCCGGCCGCCAGGCTGGGCGCACCCGTTCGGCACCGACCAGTCCGGGCGTGACATCTTCGCCCGCATCGTGCACGGCACCCGCCAGTCGCTGCTGGTCGGGCTGGGCGCCACCGGCCTGGCGATGGCGGCGGCGATCGGGCTCGGCCTCCTGGGCGGCCTGTGCGGGCGGGTGGCGGAGCGGGCGGTGGGCTGGCTGGTGCAGGTCATGTTCTCCTTTCCCGTGCTGATCCTGGCGCTGCTGTTCGCGGCCAGCTTCGGCAACGGCATCGTGCCGCTGGTGGCGGCCACCGGGATCGGCAGCGCGCCCGGCTATGCGCGCATGGTGTTCGGCCAGGTGCTGAGCGTGCGCGACGCAGGCTATGTCGAGGCGGCACGGGCACTCGGCCACGGCCCCTTGCGCATCGTGCGCGCCCACGTCCTGCCCAACGCCATGCGCCCGCTGGTGGTCACCGCCACCATGGGGGTCGGCCATGCCATCATGTGGGCCTCGGCGCTGTCCTTCCTCGGGCTCGGCGCCCCGCCGCCGCGGCCGGAATGGGGCACCATGCTGTCGATGGGGCGGAGCTTCGTCGCCAACGCCTGGTGGCTGACCTTCTTCCCCGGCCTCGCCATCGTCCTCACCATGCTGTCCACCACGGTGCTGGGCCGCGCCCTGCAGCGCCGGCTGGAAGGGCGCACGGCATGAGCGGCAAGCGGCTGGTGGTGGAGCGGCTGTGCGTCGGCTTCGGCGCGGGGGCCGCGCATCGGCGCGTGGTGCGCGACCTGTCGTTCACGGTGGAGCCCGGCCGGGCGGTGGCGCTGGTGGGCGAGTCCGGGTCGGGCAAGAGCGTCACCGCACGCAGCCTGGTGGGGCTCGCCGGCAGCACGGCCGCCGTGTCGGCGCAACGGCTCTCGTTCGGCCCGCACGCGCTCCGGGCGCTGCCGGAACCGGGATGGCGCTCCCTGCGCGGGCGGGAGATCGGCTTCGTGCTGCAGGACGCGCTGGTGTCGCTCGATCCGCTTCGCCCGGTCGGGCACGAGATCGCCGAGGCGCTCGCCGTCCACCGCTGGGGCACGCGATCCGGCCGCCGGGACCGGGTGATCGAGTTGCTGCGGGAGGTGGGGGTTCCGGAGCCGGAGTTCCGCGCCCGGCAGCGTCCGGACCAGCTGTCGGGCGGCCTGCGGCAGCGCGCGCTGATCGCCGCCGCCCTGGCGATGGATCCGGGGCTGGTGATCGCCGATGAGCCCACCACCGCGCTGGACGCGACCGTGCAGGCGCAGATCCTGGACCTGTTCGGGGCGATCAAGGCACGCGGCAGCGGCCTGCTGATCATCAGCCACGACCTGTCGGTGGTGTCCAGGCTCGCCGACGAGGTGGTCGTGATGCAGGCCGGGCGGGCGGTGGAGCAGGGGCCGACCGCGCAGGTGCTGGGGGCGCCGCGGCATCCCTACACGCGCTCGCTGATCGAGGCCGTGCCCGGCACGCACCCGAAGGGCACACGCCTGGCCGGGCTAGGGCGGGGCGCGCTATGCCCGCAGCCCCGCGAGCCGGAGCGGAAGCCGGCGCCCGTCGTGCTGGAAGCGATCGACCTGCTCAAGCGTTACCCCGGTCCGGACCGGGACGAGCGTGCGGCGGTCGATCGGGTGAGCTTCACCCTGCGCGGCGGCCAGACCCTGGGCATCGTCGGCGAATCCGGCTCCGGCAAGACCACGGCGGCGCGCATCGTGCTGGGGCTGGTCGAACCGGATGGCGGTCGGGTGACGCTTGACGGCAATGCCTGGGTCGATCCCGGCCGGATCGTCGAGCGGCAGCGACGGGGGCGGCGGAGGGCGATGGGCGTGATCTACCAGGACCCGCTCGGCTCGTTCGATCCGCGCTGGACCGTGGGCCGCATCCTGTCGGACGCGCTCGACGCCGCCGGCGTGCCACGCGCCGGGCAAGACGGGCGCATCCGCCTGCTTCTGGACCGCGTCAGGCTGACCGCCGACCACGCCGACCGGCTGCCGACGCACCTGTCGGGCGGCCAGCGGCAGCGCGTCGCCATCGCGCGGGCCCTGGCCACCGAGCCGCGCATCATCGTCTGCGACGAGCCGGTGTCCGCCCTCGACGTGTCGGTGCAGGCGCAGATCCTCGACCTGCTGGCGGACCTGCAGGCCGATCTCGGCGTCGCGTACCTGTTCATCTCGCACGACCTGGGCGTCATCCGGCACGTCAGCGACGAGGTGCTGGTGATGCGGCACGGCCGCGTCGTCGAGGCGGGTCCGGTGGAAACCGTGTTCCACGCCCCGCGCCACCCGTTCACCCGTCAGCTGCTGGCCGCGTCCGCCGCCGCCTGAACAAGGACAGCCTTTCCCCATGTCGTCATCCAAACAGCTCCCCAGGCAGCTCCCCAGGCAGCTCC
>CALMVN010000156.1:0-7055 GCA_937873225.1 uncultured Acetobacteraceae bacterium | reverse complement strand
CCTTTCCCCATGTCGTCATCCAAACAGCTCCCCAGGCAGCTCCCCAGGCAGCTCCACGTCAACCTGTTCGAGATGAACTGCGTCAGCCACATCATGCACGGCTTCTGGGTGCATCCCGACAACAACCGGCACCGCTTCAACGACCTCGGGTTCTGGACCGAGACCGCGCAGATGGCCGAGCACGGCTGCCTCGACGCGGTGTTCCTGGCCGACGTGATCGGCACCTACGACCGGTTCCGCGACGGCCCCGAGACCGCGCTGCGCGAGGCGATGCAGATCCCGTCCAACGACCCGCTGCTGCTGATCCCGGCCATGGCGGCGGTGACCCGTCATCTCGGGTTCGGCGCCACCTTCTCCACCACCTACGAGCCGCCGTTCGCCTTTGCGCGACGCATGTCCACGCTGGACCACCTTTCCAAGGGCCGGGTGGGCTGGAACATCGTCACCTCCTACCTGCCGAACGCGGCGCGCAACTTCGGGCTGCCGGACGAGGTGCCGCACGACCACCGCTACGAGATCGCCGACGAGTATCTCGACGTGCTGTACAAGCTCTGGGAGGGCTCCTGGGACGACGACGCGGTGGTACGCGACCGGGAGCGGCGGATCTACACCGACCCGGCCAAGGTCCGGTACATCGACCATGAGGGCGAGAACTTCCGCGTCGCCGGACCGCATCTGTGCGAGCCGTCGCCGCAGCGCACGCCGCTGCTGTACCAGGCCTCCGGCTCCGCCGCCGGGCTGGAGTTCGCGGCGCGCCATGCCGAGGTGCTGTTCATCGGCGGCCACACCACGTCCGAGGTGCGCGCCAACATGTCCCGCGTGCGCAGCCGCGTGGTGGCGCACGGGCGCAGCGCCGACGCGGTCAGGTTCGTGGTGATGGCGGGGATCGTGGTCGGGCGCACCGACGCGGAGGTGGCGGACAAGCTCGCCACCTACCGGTCGCTGGTCAGCGTGGAAGGCGCGCTGGCGCACGCGCTGACCGCGATCGACATCACCGCCTATCCGCCGGAGCTGACGCTGGGCGAGCTGATCGACCGCGGCGAGCCGGATGCCCACACCCTGCTCCGTCGCTTCCGCCGCGAGCAGACGGTGGGCGACGCGCTCCGGCAGATGGCGGGACTGAGCGAGGGCCGGTTCTTCGTCGCCGGCACACCGGACGTGGTGTGCGACGAGATCGAGCGCTGGCTGGACGAGGACGGCATCGACGGCATCAACCTGCGCCAGTACCTGTCGTTCGAGACCCTGCGCGACTTCATCGAGCTGGTGGTGCCGGAGCTGCGCCGCCGCGGCCGGTTCCGCACCGCCTACGCCGACGGCGAGACGCTGCGCGAGCGCACCTTCGGTCCCGGCCGGGCACGGCTGCCGGACGAGCATTTCGCCGCCCGCTACCGCGACCCGGCGATGCTGCGCGCGCCGGCCGACCGGCTGCGCTTTCCCCGCCCGGCGCCGGAACCGGCGGTTGCGCACAGGGGCTCGTCGTAGCCGTGTCCGGGCGTTCCCGACCGGGTCTGGAGGATTCCATGCCTGCCATCGGCATCGGGAGCCCGGCGGGATCGGCCGCAACGATGCCCTGGTCGACGTCGAGCTTCCCGCCGCCGGTCGGGACCTCCCGGTCGCCGTGAAGGCGGTCCCGGTCGGCTCCGTCGACGCCAGGATACGCAAGGGCACGGGGCCGGAGCCGGGCGACTGGACGGTGCTGGGCCGGGACGCGGCCGGGACCGTGCTCAATGACGGAATCCGTGCTGCCCGTCCGCGTCCAGGGGGTACGGCGCGAGCCGCATCTTCGCCTTCGCCGAGGACGATGGGGTGCAACGGAACGGCCGGCCGCGACGTGCGGCCGGCCGCCGCGCCCGGTCTCAGGTGGCCGAGGACGTGAACATCCCCTGGACGCCGTTCGGGAAGAAGCCCCCGCTGGTGGTGCCGCCGGCGAACACGATCGCCAGCACCTGCTCCGGCGTACGCGTGAAGGCGAGCGAGTTGCTGTCGGTCGGCGCGAGGTTGACGCCGCCGTTCGCGCCGTCGTCGCCCGCATCGTCGCTCGGCAGGCTGGTGCCCGGACCGGTGCCGGAGAACGCGGCGCGGATCGCCGCGATGCGGTCGGTATAGATCCCGTAGTTGGCCTGGTAGAGCGCGCTGCGGATCGCACCCGAGTGGTAGGCCTCGACCGCGAGGATGCTGGCGGCGGCGCCAAGATAGGTCTTGCTCGTGATCAGGGGGGCAGCGCCGTTATAGGCGGTGACGCCGATGTCCTCGAACACGTAGGCGCCGAGCAGGAAGCTCAGCTCGTCCGCGAACGGGTTGAAGCCCGGCAGGCCGATCGCCTGGCCGAGGCTCAGGAAGGTGTTGGTGAAGTCGATGTCGGGCTCGGGAACCGCGGCGGTGCCGAGGTTGGTGCGCAGGAAGGCGACGTGGTTGGCCTCGTCGTGGGCGATGTCGGTGAACAGCTTCTGCAGCGCCGTGTCGGTGAACGGGACCGGACTGCCGCCAGTGACGGTTCCGGGCGTCCCGATGTTGGTCAGGCCCGACCCGCTAACGCCGCGGTTGTAGTATTCTCCTTCCAGGTATTCCAGGTTGAGGGCGAAGTTGAGGATGCCGATGTCGATGTTGGTGGTCGCTGCCTCGGCCGGGGACGCGCGGCCCAGGCCGGCGGCGAGCACTCCCGCGGCGAGAGCACCGGCACCGGCCCGGCCGAGAAGCAGGCGGCGGGAGGGAGAGGTCGAAGTGCGGAGAACGTTGTCCTGCTGCATGGTGCGTTTCATCCCGGGGTGGCGCGCATGATTGCGCTTCAGGAGGCACGTCCTGTGGCTCCTGCCACCTGTTACGGGTCGGCTCGTCCACCGGATGTCGCTTTTTTGTGACGATTTCGCGATCCCGGCGGCTGCCTGCCGTCGGCTCACCAGCAGCCTTGAGGCTTCCCGGTTCCGGCAGGGTGGGTGGCACGACGCCTCCGTCGCGCCGGCCGACCGTGTCGGGACCGACGGACGGCGCGGACCTGGCCGCGGCCGCCTTGCGGTCCGTTGTCACCATTACGGGTAAGCAACAAACGGATGCAGCTCGGCGTTCGATCCGGTCGAAGGCGGAGCAATCGGCTCTTTGGCGGCAGTCTGACGCACCGGTCCGGTCACGCAGCCTTCCGGCTCCTGATACCAACGGCGGTGGGTTCGACCTGCACAGGCCAGGGTCCTGCCCTGGACCCGCCAAAGAAACGGTCGCCCTTTGGAAACTCAATATAAAGACTGATGAGTTCCGAACACGGTTCTCCGCCGGCCTTCCCCCTTTCAAAGGAGCGCTTTCAACGAGCGCGACGGGCACGTTGCACCCAAGGCGCGACGGGCCGGTTCCTTTGGAGATGAGGCTCCAGCGCCGTCAGGCCTCGTCGCCCCCCTCCCAATTGGCGGAGCAGGTCACGACCACGTCGCTCGACCAGCATGCTGGTCGGGCTCCCGCCTAGCTGATCGGCTGCAGCCGGACGCTCCGTCCGGTGCGGTGGCTTTCCGTCGCGGCGTCGGCGAGTCGCAGCGCTTCCAGCCCGTCGGCGAAGTCCGGGCGCGGCGGCCTGCGCGCCTGAACCGCCGCCACGAAGTGCGCGATCTCGGCGGCATAGGCGTCGCGGTAGCGCTCGATGAAGAAGTGCTGGATCGGTTCGCGGACGGCAGTGCGGTCGGCAAGATAGGCCTCCACCGTCGTGTCGCGCTTGTTCCCCGCCAGCAGCATCCCGCGCTCCCCGAACACCTCCAGGCGCTGGTCGTAGCCGTAGGCGCAGCGCCGGCTGTTGTTGACGTGCACCAGCGCGCCCGACGCGGCGCGCAGCGTCACCATGGCGGCATCGACGTCGCCGGCCTCGCCGATCGCCGGGTCCACCAGCACCGCGCCGGTCGCCGACACCTCGACCATCTCGCCCAGGAGGAACCGGGCCATGTCGAGGTCGTGGATCATCATGTCCCGGAACAGGCCGCCCGAGCCCTCGATGTAGGACACCGGCGGCGGCGCCGGGTCGCGGCTGGTGATCACCACCTGCTCGACCCGGCCGATCTCGCCCGACGCCACGCGGCGCGCGAGTGCCGAGAAGGACGGATCGAAGCGGCGGTTGAACCCGATCATCACCACCGGGTCGAGCCCGGCGATCTCGTCGCGGCAGCGCAGCACGCGCCCGATGTCGAGGTCGATCGGCTTCTCGCACAGGATCGCCTTGCCGGCACGCGCGGCCTCGACGATCAAAGGGACGTGGGTGGCGGTAGGCGTCGCGATCAGCACTGCCTGCACCGCCGGGTCTGTCAGCGCCTCGGCGACGGAGGCCGCGCGACGCACGCCGAGCGAGGCGGCGGTCGCAGACGCGGCTTCCTCCATCACGTCGAACACCGACACGAGCTCCGCGTCCGGATGGGCGGCAAGGTTGGCCGCGTGCATGCGGCCGATGCGGCCGCAGCCGAGCACGGTGAAACGGACCATGGTGACGTCATCCTCCGGGTTGCGGACGATCCTGCTGGATCGCGGCCCGGTCGGTCCAGCTTGCGCGCCGGGCCGAAGCGGACCTATCGCTGGATCGGGCTGTCGGCCGCGCCTGATGGTTTGGGTGCCATGAACGGCGGCTTGAATGGAACGGATCCAGGGAAACGGCCGGTCGACGGAACCACGGTTCCGTTCCGGTAGGGGATTGTCAATGGCGCGACCACATGGATGACGAGGCGAAGCCGGCCGCGTGCGCACCGGAAGCGGCTGCCGAAACGCCGCGGGACTTCAAGAGCCTGCGCGCCCTGATCATGGCGCGGCGCGACATGCTGCCGAAGCGGCTGGTGCAGGTCGGCAACTTCGCGGTGGACCATCCGCAGGAGATCGCCTTCGGCCGCGTCGCCGACCTGGCCGCCCAGGCCGGGGTGCAGCCCTCGACCCTGGTGCGATTCGCCCAGACCCTGGGCTATTCCGGGTTCTCCGACCTGCAGGCGGTGTTCCGCGCGCATGCGCGGCAGCGCTGGCCGGACTACCGCGAGCGGCTCGAAACCCTGGCGGCCGACGCGCCCGCGGAGGTCGCCGACCCCCACTCGCTGCTGCGCGGCTTCGTGCACGCGGCCCGGGTGTCGCTCGACCACCTGGAACAGACCGTGGACCCGCAGGCGCTCGACGAGGCGGTGCGCCGGCTGGCGGGAGCGCGCTCGATCAGCCTGGTCGGCACCAGGCGGGTGTATCCGGTGGCGCTCTACCTGAGCTACGCGCTGCGCAAGCTGGGTGCCCGCTGCGAGCTGGTCGACAACGCGGGCGGCCTCGGCCATCGCCAAGTCGAGCTGCTGGGGCCCGCCGACGTGGTGCTGGCGGTCAGCTTCACGCCCTATGCCGCGGAAACCCTGGCGCTGTGCACGGCCGCGTCCCGCGCCGGCGCCGGGGTGATCGCCATCACCGACAGCCCGTTCTCGCCGCTGACCGAGGTCGCCGGAACCTGGCTGGAGGTGGCCGAGACCGACCATGCCGGCTTCCGCTCCCTGTCCGCCACCTTTGCGCTCGCGACCACGCTGTCGGTGGCGCTGGCCGAACGGCAGGCGCGCCCTCCGGGCGACGAGGCCACGCGTCGCCAGGAGAACGCAGGTTCCACTTCTACCGTATAGTGGAATGGCTTACGCCTCCTGGTCGGATCATCGGGGAGGACCTCATGCACGAGCTCGCACAGGCGCCACAGCTCGGGATCGGGCTGATCGGCAGCGGCTTCATGGGCCGCGCGCACGCGCTCGCATTCCGCAACGTCGGCGGCGTGTTCCCGCTCGACCGGCAGCCGCGGCTGGAGCTGCTGGCGGATCATCCGGAGGAGCGCGCGGTCGCCGCCGCCGCGTCGCTCGGCTTCCGTCGCGCCACCGGCGACTGGACTGCCCTGGTGCGGGATCCGGCGGTGGACGTCGTGGCGATCGCCACCCCCAACCGCCTGCACGCGCCGATGGCGCTGGCGGCGATCGCGGCGGGCAGGCACGTGTACTGCGAGAAGCCGCTGGCGACGACGCTGGACGATGCCATCGCCATGACACGCGCCGCCACGGCTGCCGGGGTCGTCACGATGGTGGGCTTCAACTACCTGAAGAACCCGCTGATCGCGACCGCGCGCGAGATCGTGCGGAGCGGCGAGATCGGCACCGTCACCGGGTTCCGCGGCATCCATGCCGAGGGCTTCATGGCCGACCCGGAGGCGCCCTTCTCGTGGCGCTGCGAGCCGGAAGAGGCAGGCGGGGCGCTGGCCGACATCGGCAGCCACATCCTGTCGCTGGCGCGCTACCTGCTGGGCGAGGTGGAGAGCGTGTGCGGCCGGCTGGACACGATCCACGCCGAGCGTCCGCTTCCCGGTGGCGGCCGGCGCGCGGTGTCGGTCGACGACCAGGCCAGCATGATGGTGCGCTTCAGGGAGCACCCGTTCACCGCCAGCCTGAGCACGAGCTGGCTCGGCAGCGGCCGCGACATGCAGCTCGCCTTCGAGCTGACCGGCACCCGGGGCGCGCTGTGCTTCACCCAGGAGCGTTTCAACGAGCTGCGGCTGTATCGTGCCGGCGCCGAGGCCGGCCGGGGCGGCTTCACCACGGTCAACGCCGGCCCGGCGCACGCGGACTACGCGGCGTTCTGCCCCGCACCCGGCCACCAGCTCGGCTTCAACGACCTCAAGACGATCGAGGTACGTCGCCTGCTCGACGCGGTGGCGGGGCGGGCGCCGAGCGACATGGACTTTGCCGGCGCCCTGGCGATCGCGCGCGCGATCGAGGCGATCCGCCTGTCCTCGGCGCAGGAACGCTGGGTCGCTCTGGACGAGATCCCGGACGCCTGACGTGGCGCGTGGGCGGATCCGCCGTCGGTGGTTGGACCCGCCCGCGCGAGAAGCCCTTCAAGGGTGCTGCGGACTGAGGGGCGGGTTCCCGTTGACGCCTCGGCCTGACGTGTTCATCGAACACATGCGGAGCGCGCTGTGCGCGGCAGGTCGAGAGGAGCCGCCCCGGATGAGCGAAGCCACCGCTGAGTATCCCAGCCTCGAGATCCGCGAGCAGATCGTGCGGATCGACCGGGCCATCGCGGAGGCGCAAAAGTTCCAG
>CALMVN010000155.1 GCA_937873225.1 uncultured Acetobacteraceae bacterium | reverse complement strand
CTAGAGCATGATCCGTTCGCATCGGCTCACGGATCATGCTCTAGCTCGTTGTTTTGTCGAGCATCTTTATCCGACCGACCGAGCCGGTTCGGTCGGATGATGCTCTAGCCCATCCCATCCGGACGAGCATCAAGAGGTTCACCCATGGACACCGCCGTTTCCCGTCCCGAGCTGCTCCTGGTCGCCGACGCGGTCGCACGCGAGAAGTCGATCGATCGCGAGGAAGTGCTGGAAGCGATGGAGCAGGCCATCCAGAAGGCCGGCCGCGCCAAGTACGGCCACGAGAAGGACATACGCGCCACCATCGACCGCAAGACCGGCGACGTGCGCCTGTCGCGCTGGACCGAGGCGGTGGAGGTGGTGGAGAACGAGGAAACCCAGATCCCGGTCCACATCGCCGCCAAGTTCAAGCCCGAGATCAAGGTCGGCGAGCACCTGGTCGACCCGCTGCCGCCGATCGACTTCGGCCGCATCGCCGCCCAGACCGCCAAGCAGGTGATCGTGCAGCGGGTGCGCGAGTACGAGCGCAAGCGCCAGTACGACGAGTTCAAGGACCGCGTCGGCGAGATCGTCAACGGCACGGTCAAGCGCACCGAGTACGGCAACCTGATGGTCGAGATCGGCCACGCGGAGGCGCTGCTGCGCCGCGACGAGCTGATCCCGCGCGAAAGCTTCCGCAACTCCGACCGGGTGCGCGCCTACATCTACGACGTGCGCGACGAGCCGCGCGGTCCGCAGATCTTCCTCAGCCGCACCCATCCGGCCTTCCTGGCCAAGCTGTTCGCCCAGGAGGTGCCGGAGATCTACGACGGCATCATCGAGATCAAGGCGGTGTCCCGCGATCCCGGCTCGCGCGCCAAGATGGCCGTGATCTCCCGCGACAGCTCGATCGACCCGGTCGGCGCCTGCGTCGGCATGCGCGGCTCGCGCGTCCAGGCCGTGGTTCAGGAGCTGCAGGGCGAGAAGATCGACATCATCCCGTGGAGCCCGCAGGCGGCGACCTTCGTGGTCAACGCGCTGGCGCCGGCGGAAGTGTCCAAGGTGGTGATGGACGAGGAGGCGGGACGGGTCGAGGTGGTGGTGCCGGACGAGCAGCTCAGCCTCGCCATCGGCCGTCGCGGCCAGAACGTGCGCCTGGCCTCGCAGCTGACCCGCTGGGACATCGACATCCTGACCGAGGCCGAGGAAAGCGAGCGCCGCCAGGAGGAGTTCCGCCGCCGCACCGGCACCTTCGTGGAAGCCCTGGACGTGGACGACGTGATCGCCGGCCTGCTGGTGACCGAAGGCTTCAACACGGTGGAGGAGCTGGCCTACGTGCCGCTCGAGGAGCTGTCGGAGATCGAGGGCTTCGACGAGACCGTGGCGGAGGAGCTGATCCGACGCGCCGAGGGCTTCCTCAACCGGCGCGAGGACGAGCTGGCCGAGCGGCACCAGGCGCTGGGCGTCACCGCCGAGCTGATCGCGCTGGAGGTGTTCTCCAACCAGATGCTGGTGACGCTGGGCGAGAAGGGAGTGAAGACCCTGGACGAGCTGGCCGACCTGGCCGGCGATGAGCTGGTGGAGATCCTGGGCGCGGATGCGATGGACGAGGAGGCGGCCAACGAGATCATCATGGCCGCACGCGCGCACTGGTTCGAGAACGAGGATGGAGGCGAGAACGCGGCTGCGTCGTCCGTTGCAGGAACGGGGGAAGCGGAAGGCGGGGAGACGTCCCACGTCTGAGTCGGTCAGTCCCGCCCAGGCGGATGCGGATGCGGATGCGGACGAGCCGGAGCGCGGCCCGCTGCGTCGCTGCGTGGTCACGCGCGAGCGCATGCCGAAGGAGCGGATGATCCGCTTCGTGGTGTCGCCGGACCGTGTGCTGACCCCGGACCTGGCTGCACGTCTGCCCGGACGGGGAATCTGGTTGAGTGCGCATAGGGATGTGCTAGAAACCGCCCGGACGCGTGGAGCGTTCGCCCGGGCCGCGCGCGGTCAGGTCACGATCCCACCGGATCTCGGCCCCCTGCTGCAGGACGGACTGCTCCGCCGTATCGCCGATCTTCTCGGCCTCGGCCGCCGTGCCGGACAGGCGGTCTGCGGCTACGCCAAGGTCCGGGAGTGGATCGTCGAGGGACGGGCGGCGGTGATCGTGCAGGCGATCGCCGGCAGCCCGGATGAACGGTCCCGGCTGCTGTCAGGCGCCCGGGCGCTTCCGGTCGTGGCAGTCATGTCCGGAAGAAGGCTGGCCGCGTCGTTCGGACGCGACCATGTAGTGCATGCGGCGCTGTCGCGAGGGGCCCTGGCCGATCGCCTGGTGACGGAAAGTGGACGATATGCGGGGCTCGCCGGGTTGGCGGCCCCGACCCGACCGGACCGGGGTGGCGAGCAGCCGCCCGGTGCGGCGGATGGGCTGGAACAGGCGGGTGCATGAGCGAAGGTAGCGATCAGGATCAGGGCAAGGGGCGGTTGTCGCTCAGGCCGGCGGCGCGTCTCGAAGTGGGACGGACAGTCGATGCCGGGTCGGTGCGGCAGAGCTTCAGCCATGGCCGTTCGAAGGTGGTGCAGGTCGAGGTGCGCAAGAAGCGCGGGCCCACCCCGACGCCGGGTGCGGCGCCCGCCACCGGTCCGGCAGCGCGCTCGGGCGGCCCGGCCGGCCGTCCCGCCGGGGCCGGCCGCGCCCTGACCGCGTCGGAGCTGGCGACCCGCCAGCGCGTGCTCGACGAGCAGCAGAAGGAGGCCGCGCGTCGCGAGGCCGAGCGGCGCGAGCAGGAGAAGATCTCCGTGCTGTCGGCCGCCGAGGAAGCGCGCCGCCGCGAGGAGGACGCCAAGCGTGCCGCCGAGGAGGCCGAGCGCCAGGCGGTCGCCGAACAGGCACGCGCGCGCGCCGAGGCCGAGGATGCCAGGCGCGCCGCCGCCGACACC
>CALMVN010000154.1:5925-6188 GCA_937873225.1 uncultured Acetobacteraceae bacterium | reverse complement strand
CGACAACGCGTCGCCGGACCGGTCGGCGCGGGAGCCGGACAGCGCGCCCCCGTCGGTTCCGGAGGCCGGAGCGGGCGGCTCCACCACGAGCGCGGTTCCGGCCTCGCCTGCGGCACCCCCGGCCGCCTCGTCCGCGTCGCCTGCACCGCCGACGACGCCGACCGGCCCAGCCGCGGGAACGCCGCCGCAGCAGCCCGCGCCTTCCGGCGCGCCGGCGCCATGGCCGCCGACGGCCGGGGCTGTGCACCGGGGCGGCTACGCGC
>CALMVN010000154.1:0-5915 GCA_937873225.1 uncultured Acetobacteraceae bacterium | reverse complement strand
CTGATGTCGGTGGCGATCGCGACCGCCTGGATGGTGGCGCGCCGACGGCGGCACTTCACCCGGGTGGAGGAGGACTGGCCGTCGCCGGAACGCCAGCCGAGCGCGCCCGCCGTCGACGTGCCGCCGCTGCCGTCGCCGCACGCGTTCCGCACGCTCTGTGCCGCGGCGCTGGAGCAGGCCGGCTGGAGCACGCGGATCGCGTTTCCCGGCGACGGCACGGGACCGGACATCGTCGGGCGGCGAGACAAGAAGCTGCTGGTGGTGCGCTGCCGGACCTCGCGCAGCGTGATCGGCAGCGAGATGATCAACGAGGCCGCGACCATGGGCGGCAAGCAGCCGGGCAGCCTGGTGGTGCTGGCTTCCAACGCCGCGTTCTCGCAGGCGGCACGGGACGAGGCGGCGCGGCAGCGGGTGCACCTGCTGCGGGACACCGACCTGTACGGGTTCGTCGGATAGCGGGATGGACCGTGCGCCGGCGGGTGCGGCGCACGCGTCCGCGTGGTCGAGGGGCGACGCGCCAGGACGACGGGCTTGAGCGCCTGGTGGTCCGGTGACGTCCGGACGTTTCTCGGCCTCGACGACGCGGCCATCCTGGGCATCCTGTCGCACCAGCAGTCCCGTCGATACCGCGGCAACGAGCCGAAGCAGGTCCGGGCCTGGGCGGCCGAGCTGCCGCTGCTGCGGATAGCCCTGTGTGCCCTTCCCGATCCCGAGGCCTGGCGGGTGCTGCTGGAGTTCGAGATCCCGCGCCTCGGCGGACGGCTCGACGCCGTCCTGCTGTCACCCCACGCCATCGTCGCGGTCGAGTTCAAGGTCGGTGCGACCCGGATCGACAACGCGGCGCGGGCGCAGGTGCACGGCTACGCGCTCGACCTGCAGGACTTCCACGGCGGCAGCCGCAACCGGCCGATCCTGCCGGTGCTGGTCGCGACGGAAGCTCGGCCAGGTCCAGCGGTGATGCCGCTGCTCGTCGGTGGCGCCGAGGCGGTGATGGAGACGAACGCGGAGGGCCTTCCCCGTCTGCTTCACCAGCTCTCGACGCGTGCCAGGGCGGTGGCCGCCTGTCCACCGGTCGCGGTGGCGGAGTGGGAAGCGGCGCCCTACGCGCCGGTGCTCAACGTCATTCAGGCTGCGTGTCGCCTCTACCAGCGGCACGACGTGGCCGAGATCGCGAGCATGCGGGCGGACGCGTTCAACCTGTCTCTCACCGCGGACCGGATCGCCGCGATCCTGCATCGGGCGGAGGTCGAAGAGCGGCATGCCATCCTGTTCGTCACCGGCATTCCCGGCGCCGGCAAGACGCTGTGCGGGTTGAACGCCGCCTTTGCCCGAACCGGATCGACCTTCCTGACCGGCAACCCGTCGCTGGTGCACGTGCTGCGCGAGGCGCTGGTGCGCAACGCGGTCGCGGAAGGTGACAAGCGGGCGATGGCGTTCCACCGCATCAAGGCGGTGATCCAGCCCCTGCCGCAGTTCCGCGACCTGTACGTGCGCACCGGCGGCTGTCCGCCGGACCGGGTGGTGGTGATCGACGAGGCGCAGCGGTGCTGGACCGCAGCGTACGCGATCGCCGGCACGCGCACCCGGCCGGTGCCGCTCGACCGGTCGGAGCCGGCGCATCTGCTCGACATCATGGACCGGCACGAGGGTTTTGCCGCGATCGTGTGCCTGATCGGGCAGGGCCAGGAGATCCATGACGGGGAAGGCGGCTTGGCCGCCTGGGGCGAGGCGCTGGCGAGCCGACCAAGCTGGGCGGTGCATGCCGCGGACGCGACGCTAGTCGATCCGGAGCCGCGCAACCGGCTGCCGAGGCTGGCCGCGCTGTCGGTGCAGCCGGAGCTGCACCTGTCCGTGCCGGTGCGCTCGCTTCGTCACGAGGCAGCGCCGGCCTGGGTCGACGCCGTGCTGCGCGGCGACGCGCAGGCCGCGCGGGCGGTGATCGACGCGCACGGGGAGGTGCCGTTCTTCCTGACGCGAGACTTGGCGGCCCTCCGGCGTGGCCTGCGCGCGAGCGCACGCGGCGTCCATCGCGCGGGCCTGGTGGCGAGTGCCGGCGCGCGTCGGCTACGTGCGGAAGGGCTCGGCTGCGAGGTGCCGCACATGGACCCGGCTGCGGTGTCGGCCTGGTTCCTCAACAGCTGGATCCCCGACCGCGACGTGCGGGCGTCCGACGCGCTGGAGCTGGTGGCGACCCAGTTCTCGGTGCAGGGGCTGGAGCTCGACCAGGTGGGAGTGTGCTGGGACGGCGATCTGGTGCGCGAGGGGTCCGGACTATCCTGGCAGGTGCGGTCGTTCCGCGGCACCGGATGGCAGGTGGCGCGGAACCCGGAGAAGATCGCCTGGCGGCTCAACACCTACCGCGTGCTGCTGACCCGGGCGCGCTACGAGACCCTGATCTGGGTGCCGCGCGGCGACCGGGACGACCCGTCGCGCGATCCGGCGGTGCTGGACCGGGTGGCCGCGTTCCTGAAAGCCTGCGGGGTGCGGACGCTGGCGGAAGCGCTCCCCGCCGCGGTGCCGGTGCCCGGGTCCCTGCCGCTGCTCGCCTTAGTGGATGGCTGACTTCCGCGCCGGATTCGCCTATTGCTCCGGCCATGACCGACACGCCGCTTTCGCTGATCCGCAACTTCTCGATCATCGCCCACATCGACCACGGCAAGTCCACCCTGGCGGACCGGCTGATCCAGTCCTGCGGCGGCCTCACCGAGCGCGAGATGACCAACCAGGTGCTCGACAACATGGACATCGAGCGCGAGCGCGGCATCACCATCAAGGCGCAGACGGTGCGGCTGAGCTACCCGGCCCGGGACGGCCGGACCTACGTGCTCAACCTGATGGACACCCCGGGCCACGTCGACTTCGCCTACGAGGTCAGCCGCTCGCTTGCGGCATGCGAGGGCTCGCTGCTGGTGGTGGACGCGAGCCAGGGGGTCGAGGCGCAGACGCTAGCCAACGTGTACCAGGCGCTGGACGCCCACCACGAGATCGTGCCGATCCTGAACAAGGTGGACCTGCCGGCCGCCGAGCCGGACCGCGTGCGGCAGCAGATCGAGGACGTGGTCGGCATCCCGGCCGACGACGCGGTGGAGATCTCGGCCAAGACCGGGCTCAACATCGAGGGCGTTCTGGAAGCCCTGGTGACGCGCCTGCCGCCGCCCACGGGCGACGCCGAGGCGCCGCTCAAGGCGCTGCTGGTGGACAGCTGGTACGACGCCTATCTCGGCGTGGTGATCCTGGTGCGCATCAAGGACGGGCACCTGAAGCGTCATGCGAAGATTCGCATGATGGCCAAGGGCACCGTGCACAACGTCGAGCAGGTGGGCGTGTTCACCCCGACCATGAAGCCGGTGGACCAGCTGGGCCCGGGCGAGATGGGCTTCATCACCGCGGCGATGAAGACGGTGGCCGACTGCAACGTCGGCGACACCATCACCGAGGACCGCCGCCCGGCGGCCGAGGCGCTGCCCGGCTTCAAGCCGTCGGTGCCGGTGGTGTGGTGCGGCCTGTTCCCGATCGACGCCGACGACTTCGAGAAGCTGCGCGAATCCCTGGCCAAGCTGCGCCTGAACGACGCCTCGTTCCACTTCGAGGCCGAAACCTCGGCAGCCCTCGGCTTCGGCTTCCGCTGCGGCTTCCTGGGCCTGCTGCACCTGGAGATCATCCAGGAGCGTCTGAGCCGCGAGTTCGACCTCAACCTGATCGCGACCGCCCCCTCGGTGGTCTACCGCCTGCACCGCACCAACGGCACGATCGAGGAGCTGCACAACCCGTCCGACATGCCCGACACCATGCAGATCGCCAGCATTGAGGAGCCCTGGATCAAGGCCACCATCATGGTGCCGGACGACTACCTGGGCTCGGTGCTGACCCTGTGCTCCGACCGCCGCGGCCAGCAGGTCGACCTGACCTATGTCGGCGGCCGGGCGATGGCGATCTACCGGCTGCCGCTGAACGAGGTGGTGTTCGACTTCTACGACCGGCTGAAGTCGGTCAGCCGCGGCTACGCCAGCTTCGACTACGCGATGGACGGCTACGAGGAGAGCGACCTCGTGCGCATCTCCATCCTGGTCAACCAGGAGCCGGTGGACGCGCTGAGCTTCGTCGCCCACCGGTCGGCGGCGGAAGCGCGCGGACGGTCGATCTGCGCCAAGCTCAAGGAGCTGATCCCGCGCCAGCTGTTCAAGATCGCGGTGCAGGCGGCGATCGGCGGCCGGGTGATCGCACGCGAGACCATCGGCGCCATGTCCAAGGACGTCACCGCCAAGTGCTACGGCGGCGACATCAGCCGCAAGCGCAAGCTGCTGGACAAGCAGAAGGAGGGCAAGAAGCGGATGCGCCAGTTCGGCAAGGTGGAGATCCCGCAGACCGCCTTCCTGGCGGCGCTGAAGATGGAGAGCTGAGGCAGGCTGCCTGTCCCCTTGCCTCGGCAGGGGATATTGCTATGTATCGCCGCCCGGGTTCGCCCCGGTCAGGCTGGACAGGTGGCCGAGCGGCTTAAGGCGCACGCTTGGAAAGCGTGTGTGCGTGAAAGCGTACCGTGGGTTCGAATCCCACCCTGTCCGCCAGTTGCCTTGTCTCAAGCGTTGTCGAAGCTGGCAGTCTTCTCGCGCAGATCCAATCGAACCCTGCGTCTGTCCCGTTTCATTGCACCTGATACCGGCGTGCCGAGACGTTGACTCGTTCGCGTTTCTGCAGCTCGGCAAGCGTGTTCCGGTCCGGGTCCACCTGGCTGGAACGACCTGATGCGGGACTTGCGGATCCGGACGGACCTGAGCAGCCGAGCTCCGGACGTCGACTCGGCCTGACAGGCCGCCGCGTGCGGCGCGGCGGCTCTACGCAACCGCTCACGTTCTGGACGGCATGAGCCGGCCGGATGCCGCGCGGCCCTCGACCGCGGCTGAAGGAGGGGAGAGCAGGCGGCCTTGGCGGCGCCGATCTTCCACCGACCGGATCCCGAGCGGGGCTGGGTCTCGAGCCGGACGCTCGCCGATCCTTGCCACGAGACAATGGCGCTGGGGCAAGCGCTTCCACGCGGCCAGCATGTCGCGCTGGTGCGCTACCTCGGCTTGTCGCGCCGGAACGCCCGACAGGTTCACCCGCAGCCCGACGCTAGGGCTCAGGCGGCAGTCGCAAAAGGGGCTCCTGGCTGCGGCCGACAGCGTCCCGGCCGGCGATCCGGACAGCGGATCACGCTGTGGTTCCAGCACGATCGAGCGCAGGTGACGCTCGACAGGGTCGGCCAGAAGGGTCGCACGTGTCATTGCCGGTGGCGGAAGGGGCAGCGTCTGCCCGGCCTGTGCGACCAGCGCTTCGAGCGGACCTGGCTTTTCGCCGCCATCCGACCCGCCACCGGCGACAGCAGCGCGCGTGTGCCGCTCGCAGTGTCCACCGAGGCGATGGGCGTCTTGAGCACGTCGCGGCCGAGCGCGCGCCTGACGGGCACGTCGTACTCGTGCTGGACCAGGCCGGATGGCACGTCGCCGGGGCCCTGCGCCTGCCGGACAACGTCGCCCTCGGCGCTGCCGCCCTACAGCCCGGAGCCGAACCCCGTTGAACGGCCTGGTTCTTCCTGCGCGACCCCCTTCCGTCGCACCGCCTGCTCGGCAACGACGATGCTGTCGCCGACGCGTGGCGCTCGGCCGCGAACACGCTCGTAACGGAGCCCCTCGGTTCCTTGTGCCGGTTTCCATGCATCCAGCAGGCCAGGATCCAGGCCTGGCGGTATCATCTGTCTTCCGCCCCCGACACGCCTGCCCACGTCGTCATCTGCCCCTGGCGGACCGGGATGGCTTCGTGCACGGCTGCTGGGTCGTTCATCCCCGGCAATGGACGGAACTGGATCCTCGCCAGGAACGGACGGGCCGTCACTTCCACTTCGCCGTTCGGCCCCTCGTCCGTCGGGTCGGAGCGTGGAA
>CALMVN010000153.1 GCA_937873225.1 uncultured Acetobacteraceae bacterium | reverse complement strand
GCCATGACCGGAGATGTCGCCGCTCAGGCAAGGCCGAGCAGGCGGATCAGCCCGAAGCCGATCAGGCCCAGCATCAGCAGCGACAGCACCACCACCGCCGTCACCCGGATGCCAGCGCGGGCCGCTGTCCTGATGTCGGTGCCAAGGCCGAGAGCGGCCATGGACACCACGGTCAGCAGACTGGCCGTGCCCGCCGCCGGATGCAGCGCCGCAGTCGGGATCAGCCCGCAAGAACGCAGCACGGCGAGGCCCAGGAAGCCGATGATGAACCAGGGCACCAGGCGATGGATCGGCAGCCGACCGGACTTCGGACGTTCGCCGGCGGTCACGTGCGGGGCGATCTCGTCAGTCTCGTCGCGCAGGCGGCGGGTCATGAGGGTCAGAACCAGCACAACCGGGCCCAGCATCAGCACCCGCACCAGCTTGACCAGCGTGCCGATCTGCACCGCGATCGGACCGACCGGCGCCGTCGCCGCCAGCACCTGCGGCACCGCATACACGGTCAGGCCGGCCAGTGCGCCGTACTGCAGCCCGCTCAGGTGCAGCAGCGGCACCAGCAGCGGCAGCACCAGAACCAGCAACACGCCGAACATCGCGGTGAAGGAGATCGAGGCGGCTACGTCCTCGCCATCGGCGCCGATCACCGGAGCCACCGCGGCAATGGCGGAGTTGCCGCAGATGGAGTTGCCGCAGGCGACCAGGGTGGCCATCCGGTGCGACAGGCCGAACAACCGGCCGATGCCGTAGGCGCAAGCGATGGCGAGCACCACCACCCCGGCGATCCCGGCCAACAGCGCGGGTCCGGCCGCCAGCACGGCGCCGGCGCTGACCGACGCGCCGAGCAGCACGACGGCGATCTCCAGCAGCATCTTGGCACTGAACTCGATCCCGGGCCGCCAGCGCGCGTCGGGCGTCCAGCAGGTGCGGATGGCGGCGCCCACCACGATCGCGAGCACCAGCGCCTCAAGCCAGGCCGCACCAAACAGGTGCCGCTCGATCCCGGCCAGCAGGCTGGCGGCCAGGGTGACGGCCAGGCACAGCCCGATCCCGGGAAGAACATGGCCGATACCGCCGAGCACAAGCCTGTGTCGGGATCCGTCGGAAGGGGCGATGGGTGATACGAAGCAAGGGGATACTGCAACGGCGGCCATGACGGCACCTCATCTCGATGACGAGAGGATGGCGCTCAAGCATCGCTCGCCTCCAACGGATTATTCTGCTTAAACCAATCGTCGGAAAGGATTGATCATGTGACACTGGAACAGCTCCGGATCTTCGTGGCGGTCGCCGAACGCCAGCATGTGACCGAGACGGCCAGGGCGCTGAACCTGACCCAGTCCGCGGTCAGCAACGCATTGGCCGCCCTTGAGGAGCGTCATGCCATCCGGCTGTTCGACCGGGTCGGACGCGGCATCGTGCTGAACGAGAACGGGCGGACGTTCCTGGGCGAGGCCCGGGCGGTCATCGTGCGCGCAGCGCTTGCGGAAGCCGTGCTCGCTGACCTGGGCAGTCTGCGCCGGGGGCGGCTCGGCATCTTCGCCAGCCAAACGATCGCCGGCTACTGGCTGCCGGCACGCCTGGTTCGTTTCCACGAGGCGCACCCCGCCATCGAGCTCGATGTCCACGTTGGTAATACTCAGGAGGTCGCGCAGGCGGTTCTCGACGGCGCTTGCGAGATCGGCTTCGTCGAGGGTGAGGCCGAGCACCCCCTGCTCGAACAGACGGATATTGGCGAGGACCACCTCATCATACTGACCCTTCCGTCGCATCCGTGGACGCGGCAGGACGTCGTGCAAGTCGATGACCTTGCGGAGGCATCGTGGATCATGCGCGAGGCAGGGTCCGGCACCCGGTCCAGCCTGAAAGCCGCCCTCGCGGCGGCCGGATGCGATTTGTCAAGGCTGCAGGTGAAAATGACGCTGCCATCCAACGAGGCGGTGCTCAGTGCCGTTCAGGCCGGCGACGGCGTCGCCGCGCTGTCGGAACACGTCGCACGCGCGGCACTTGCGGGCGGGCTGGTCGTCGCGCTCCGGTTCGACCTGCCAGTGCGACCCTTCCGCACGCTGCGGCATCGTGACCGCTACCGTACCCGGGCAGCCGAGGCATTCGTGGCAAGCCTGAACACGGATGCGGCTGATCCAAGGACAGGTTCTGTTTTGGATGGGCGTGCTTCAGCACACCAGCAGGCGTGGGAGCTACCCAGTGCAGGAAAGCAGCGTTGATCGACAGACGACGGCTCTCGGTCATTACCTTTAGCTGTCCGCATACTGTCCGCTTTCGGTCCTGCGACGCTCGGTAGCGGACGGTCCGGTATCGGCCAGCTGCCGCCTCGACACGGGCGCGGGACCGGGAGACCGACGGTGCCTAATCGTGATGGTGGGTCAGGTCCGTTTCTGGCGTAATCATCACCGTGTCGTCGACGATCACGATCGTCGCGCCCCGTTGGACCAGTCGCTCATAGAAACTCGGCACGAGGTCCGTCGCGAACAAGCTATAGCCCTGGGCGTCCGCCGCCGCCCGAACGGCGGCGATGAGCGTCTTGCCTATGCCACGACGCCGCAGCACCCGCGGCAGGAAGATATTGGTCAGGTATACGTGGCGCTCTGCATGGCTGAACTGCAACGACAGGATCAGCGCCTCGCCCGTCGCCTCGGCCTCCTTTGACCGGAGCTCGACCTTGCCACGTCCGAAGG
>CALMVN010000152.1 GCA_937873225.1 uncultured Acetobacteraceae bacterium | reverse complement strand
CCGTCACCTCGATGGTGCTGGGCAGCGTCACGGTCGGCTTGCCGACCACGGCGGTGGTCGCGAGCGTTGCTACCCCTCTGTTGAAGTAGTCCGTGGCGACAGTCGTCGCGTCCGTTGAACCGCTCGAAAGACACAGGGCGCTGGCACCGGCAAGCGCCGCTCCATCAGTCACGGACTGCAGCGAGGTCTTCAGGATCTCCAGCCGCGTGAAGTCTACCGCCGCCCCGCTGGCGAGCAGCAGCGGCACCAGCGTGATCGCAAACAACGCTGCGACTCCTGCGCGGCGCGCGGCGCAGAAGCGTCCGAACCAGCCGATCCCGGCGATCCTCCCGCTTAGATCAAGCATTGTCTTCCCATTCTCAGCAGCTCCCGGTCGGACCGGTAGAGGTCGCGGGAGCGGATATGCTCGAAACGTTTCTAGGGCGGCCAAACGTGGTTTCTGTCAGGGCATAGGTCTTGTTCAGGACGTAGGAAAGGATAGGCACGTAGCCGTACGTTTCCCTGACGATGATGACGCTATCGCCACCCAGACTCATCTGCGCAGCGAGTGCGCAGGCGGTGGCTGTTGTCATACCGGTCGCTCCGCCTTCGACAACCTGCCAGGTAACGGAGTTCGCGTTGCCGGAGGAATCAAACGACACGCTGGCGATCGCCACGGTCAACGCGGTCCCCGAGAACGGCGTCATCACCAGCTGTCCACCCGCGAATGCGGTGGCGAGCGAAGTCGCGGTGGCTGAATCCTGTCCGGCGACCATGTCCTGGATCGCCTGCCCAGCCAGCGCCATCTTGGTCTTGACCCTGACCAGCTGCGTCACCTCGACGACACCCAGGAACAGCAGCACGAGGAACGGCGCCAGCAACGCCATCTCCACCGCTGCGACGCCACGGCGATCCTGACGGAAGGCCGCGGCCTGGAACCTGATGGCGGCGGTGGTCACGAGAACGGTTCGTTTTGGAAGGCCTGCGTCGACAACAGCACCCAGCCGTTGCCGTCCAACCTGACCAGCCAGGGCGATACGTAGGTGCGATCATAGGCGGCTTCCACCAGTACATAGGCGCCCCCGACGCCCGTCGAACCACCTGGCGCTGCAAAAGTGCCGCTGCCGGAAGGCATCACCACCGCCGGGAAGCCGCTCGATCCGTTCGCGACGTAGACCTGCAGCCTGCCGCAGTCGAGCAGGGACGAGATGTTGGCGCAGACCGCGGTCTGGAAGTCGGTGCTGGTCCTGATGGTGCCGATCTGCACCTGGCGGCCCGCAGCGATTGTCGCGTAGTCGAGAACGGCCTGGGCGAACAGCATCAAGCCGTTCTCGATGATGGCGAGGATCAGCAGCAGCATCAGCGGACCGACCAACGCGAATTCAAGCGCCGTGGCGCCGCGTCGGCACCGCAGCAGGCCGGCCCGGGATGAGGGTGCGAGACCGGCGCGGGACTGGTCGGTGCCCGGCTCAGGATCCATCGTTGCTCGCCACTCGGGTCGGATGTTCGATCGCGCGCAGGGCCTCATAGCCGGCAATCGCCGCGCGCGCCTGGTTCTGGTCCATCTGCGACAACAGCAGATGCGCTGCCTCGTCGGCATGATCGTCCAGGGTCAAGGCCATCGCCAAGTCCTGACGTACCCGCGGGCTGGCATCCGGTGACCCGGCGATGGGGCGCAGGATGCGGACGGCCTCGCTAGGCTGGCCGCTGATCGCCAGCGACACGGCGAGATCGACCTGCGTCGCCGCAAGGTCGCCGTTTCTGTCCTCCCCGGGATCATCCTTGAGCTGCACCTCGGCGAGGGCGATGGCCCGTCGGTAATCGGCCTGCGCCTCGGTGTGCAGTCCCGCCAAGTCGTCGGCGATGCCGCGATCGGACAGGGCAGCTTGGTTGCTGGGTTCCATCGCCAGTACCTCGCTGAACCGGGCGCCGGCCTCCGCCGGATCGGTCGCGAGCGCGACCCGGCCCAGCCCCATGAGCGGCGCTACGTCCCGGGGCTGCAGCACCTGCGCCTGGCGATAGCTGGCCGCTGCCCGCGCGTAGTCGCCCAGCTGGTAGTAGGCATCGCCGCGCCTGAGCAGGGCGGGAACATTCGACGGATCCCGCGCCAGTACCGCCCGCGAAACCTGCAGGGCAAGAGCCGGGGCGCCGCCAGCCAGGGCGCTATCGGCGAGCCCGAGGCCGAGGTGGCCGGCATCCGGCTGCGGGCCAACCGTGGCGCATCCAGCGAGTGCCAGCAAACCCGTCAGCAGGAGGAAGCCGGTTCTCGACAAGCCGGCGCGGGGTATGGACATGGCGGACCACCGATCAATGAGTCATCGTCTTCAGCACGTGCACCAGGATCGGTCCGGTGACGACGAGGAAGACGCAGGGAAGGATGAAGACGATCATGGGTATGGTGAGCAGGACCGGCAGGCGGGCTGCTCGCTCCTCGAAGCGGGTCAGGGTTTCCTGCCGCAGCTCGATCGCAAGTGTCCGCAGCGCCGAGCTCAGAGGCGTGCCGTATTGCAGCGACTGGATCATGGTTGCACCGAGCCGCTTGAGGCTTGCAAGACCGGTCCGGGCTCCCATGCCGGCAAGCACGCCGCGGGAGTCGGCGACCATGCTGAGTTCGTTGGAGGTACGGACCAGCTCGGCGGCGAGCCGCGGATGCGCGGGCTCGACCTCGATGCTGACGCGCTGCAGCGTCGCCTCGAGCGATAGGCCCGCCTCGGCGCAGATGACCATCATGTCCAAGCCGTCCGAGAGGCCCCGATCGATGGCCGACAGGTAGGTCTTGCGACGCTGGCCGATGATCATGTTCGGGAGCATCAGCCCAGCCACTCCGCCCGCCGCCACGAGAGAGAACAGCATGAAGGGTCGCAGGCCCGCGTGGCGCAGGAGCATGAACGCACTCAGCGGCAGCACAACCGCCAGGACGATTTTGGATCCGACGAAGAGTTCCAGGCTGTAGGAGGTGATCAGTCCGCCGGCGCGGAGCGTCTGCTCGAGCTCCGTCCTGGTCCGGGCAGACACCAGCCGACTCGCCGTGATCGCCCCACCGAGCGCCTCGACTGAGGTCGCGATCATGCTCTTTCGCTGCCGCGGCGCCTCAATCGGCAGCCCGAGCGCGCGGGAGCGAGCGTTGCCGATGCGCGACCGCATCCGCCGTGCCTCCGAGAGACGGTCGATAGCGGCCGCGCTCGCCGCGATCGGCAGCCCGCAGGCCAGCACGCAGGCGGCGACGGTGGCGCTCACAGCGAGCCGCTCACGACAGGCTCCGCCGGATCAGCATGCGCATCGACAGGGTGCCCAACCCGAGCAGGACGCTGGTCGTGCCCAGGATTATGTGCCCTGTGGGATCGAACACCAGCTGCCCGATGTAGCCTGGGTTCATGAACCACAGCGCTCCTAGCAACAGCACCGGAAGCGCCGTCAGCACGTTGGCGCTGGTACGGGCCTCGGCGGCTAGGGCGTAGCCGCGGGCCCGAGCGGCAACGCGCTTGCGGATGGTGTCGGCGAGTCCTTCCAGCGTCTCGCTGAGGTTGCCGCCGGTCTGGCTCTGCAGGCTCAGCGCGGTGGCGAAAAACCGATACTCGGGCAGGCCGTTGCGTTCGGCCATCGAACGCAAGGCTTCCGGTAGAGGCGTGCCGATGATCGTCTGGGCGACGACGTGGCCAAACTCCGTCGCCGTTGGCGCCGTGCCGTCGCGCGCGACGATGCCGATCGCTTCACCGACCGGGATGCCGACCCTGACGCCGCGCACGACCATGGCGAGCGCGTCCGGGAACTGCTCGAACAGCACCGCAGCGTGTTTACGCTCCCACCTGCGGAACAGAAGCCGCGTGACGGCCGGCCAGAGCGGCGCGGCGGACAGCAGGGCGATCTCGCCGACGACTAGGCTCACCAGGCAGGCCACCGCCGCGGCGAGCACCAGCGCCACGCCGGCGACGCTCGGCGGACGCCACGGGTAGAGGTCGAGGCGATAGGAATTGTAGCCGAAGATCCTGCTGCCCAGCGGTCCTCGGAGGTCCGGTTGCGGTTTGGTGGTAAAATCACCCGGATCCAGCAGGTCTACGAAGCTGACGCGCTCGTGCCGGTCGAGCGCCGAACGAAATCGTTCGCGACGGCGTTTCGCCACGTCGCGTGATCGCACGATCAGCTGCAGGCATAGGCAGCCGACGAACAGCAGGAGGAACGCCGCCGGCGGCAGCAGGACGGCGGCGGTCATCCGATCACCCCGCTCATCGGCTCGCCTCGTCGAGCGCCGCCACCCAGCTGCGCTCGAGACCGAAATACGACAGGCGTTCTTGACACTTCGGCCGCGCCCGGCTCGTCTTGTAACGCCCGACTAGCCGTCCGTTCGCGTCCTCGCCCACGATCTCCAGCCGGAAAACGTCGTTGAGGGTGAAGACGTCGCCCTCCATGCCGATGATCTCGGTGACCTGCGTCACCCGCCGTCCACCGTCACGCTGGCGCTCGACCTGAACGACTAGGTCGAGGGCGCTGGTGATCTGCTGGCGGATCGCTCGCGACGGCAGGCCGCTGTTGCCCATCTGCACCATGTTCTCGATCCGGACCATGGCATCGCGCGCGGTGTTGGCGTGGATCGTCGACATCGAGCCGTCGTGGCCAGTGTTCATGGCCTGCAGCATGTCGAATGCTTCCGCACCTCGTACCTCGCCGATGATCACCCGATCGGGCCGCATGCGCAGCGCGTTGCGCACCAAGTCGCGTTGGGTGATCTCGCCGCGCCCTTCTAGGCTTGGGGGACGGGTTTCCAGGCGCACAACATGCGGCTGCTGTAGCTGCAGCTCAGCAGCGTCCTCGATCGTCACGACGCGCTCGCCGTGGTCGATCATGCGCGAGATCGCGTTCATCATTGTCGTCTTGCCGGATCCCGTGCCGCCGGAGATAACGATGTTCAGCCGCGCCCGGCCGGCGATCTCTAGGATCCTGGCTACGGGCGGCGTGAGCGCCCCGAACTCGATAAGCCGCTCGAAGTCGATCGGCTTCTTGCCGAACTTCCGGATCGATACGCAGGGACCGTCCAGCGCCAGCGGTGGCAGCACGACGTTGACGCGTGAGCCGTCCTTGAGCCGTGCGTCCACCATCGGGCTCGATTCATCGACCCGACGTCCCACACCGGCGGCGATGCGCTGGCAGATCGACGTCAGGTGCAGAGCGTCGCGGAACCGGACGGTGGTCTTCACCACCTTGCCGCCGCGCTCGACGAACACGCAGTCCGGTCCGTTGACCATGATGTCAGCGATGCTCTCGTCGTCGAGCAGGGGCTGCAGCGGCCCCATACCCAGCATATCGTCGACCAGTTCCTCCGCCAGCCGGCGCTGCTCGCGGCCGTTGAGTTGGATGCGATTCGAGGTAGCGATTTCTGAAACAAGACGCTCGAGGTCGAAGCGTAGCCGTTCAGGAGGAACGTTCGCGACGGTGGCGGGATCGATCCGGGTGAGGCACAGGCGGCGGACCTCGCGCAGGGACTCGTTGGTGGCTTCCGATGGCACCCGTGGCGGAGAACCGCCGTTCGGCGACGATGCGAACGCCGCCGCCGCGGAGGTTAGCGAGGGAACCGGTACGGAAAGTGGACTAGGGGCTTCCGCGGGCGCTTGCGACGCGAGCGGAAGTTTCGACAGCACTCTGGTGTTCACGTCCGGCCACGCCGCAGCACCCACCGGCTCTTCCACGGTCGTGCGGCGTCCGAATACGCGGGAGGACGTCACCGGTCTTGTTCCGGACGGGGCTTCGCGCGCAGCCATCGCGTCGCGACCGGTCGCACGTCCTGCGGCAGGTCCGCATTCCGCCGTTTCATCTTGTTCTTCAGCAGCGTCGGGCTGTCCAGCAACCGTTCGAAGGCGGCATAGCCCGCTAGCTCGAGGATCCCTTCTCGGAACTTGCCCTTGAGGGCTGCCTGCGGCAGTCCCAGGGTCGCCGCCAAGCCGAGTTGCTTCGGCATCGCGGGAATGGTCACGTCGGGAAGGATACCGAGGCCTTCCGCCACCTGCGAACGCGTGAGGCCGCCCGGCTGGTCGGCGCGGTTCAGCACGATGATCGGTCGCTGGCCTTGACCTTGCGCGTTGGATGACAGCCTGGGCATCGCCAGCACGCGTAGGGTGTCCCGGATGGAAACCAGGCTCGGCTCCATCACCAGGATGTGGCGACGCGCCGCGCGGGCGAGGTCGAGGATATGCGGATCCTGTCGCAGCGGTACATCGCCGACGATGACGGCGTAGCGGCGCTGCATCATCTGCATCAGCTGTCCGGCGGCACCTCGCTCGTAGAACAGAGGCTCGGACAGGCGTTCCTCACTGGCCAGTACCGAAAGGCGGTCCGCCGCCGGGTTGCTGTCGAGGATCTGGGCGCTGCGCTCGATGAACAGTTCGTCGACGCGGGCCGGAGCTTCCATCGCCGTGCGCAGGCCGCCCGTGACCCGCACGCCCAGTAGCATGGCGGTGTTGCCGTGGTGAAGGTCAGCATCGAGCAGGGCAGTGTGCTGACGCCGGTCCACGGCGAAATGCCACGCCAGATAGGCGGCGACCGTCGTGGCGCCCACGCCGCCGCGGACGCCGGTGACGGATAGGAAGTGGCCGCCGCGGGTCGCACCATGAACGGCGCGCTGCCCAGTGACCAGCGGCGCGAAGTGGCGCAGCACCATGTCGCGTGATAGCGGTTTGGGGAGATAGTCGACGCAGCCGAGGCCGCGGGTGATCTGACGGTAGAAGTCGAGGTCGTTGCGGTCGCCGACGACTAGGACCTGGACGTCCGGTTCAAGGACCTCGGCCAGGCTCGACAGGGCCGACAGCGGTTGCGCCTCATTACCAATGTCGATGATGAAGGTGCGCGGCGTGACGCTCTTGCGCATGGCGGCCGCGGCGGCCCGGATGCCGCCGCGCCGGATGTCGAGCGTGCCGGCCACGGCTTCCGCAAGGCCCTCGCGCAACGCGGTCTCCGTGTCAGCGTCAATCGCATAGCTGACGAGGATCGGCCTGTCGTGCCTGGCCGGCTTGGTCGTGCCGTCCGAGCTCCGTTTGGCCTCGGCCGACGTGGACAAGCTGTCGGTTGATGCCTCCTCGCCGCTCACTGTCCCCCGCCCCCGCCGGTGGTGGACTCGTTCCTAAGCGGCTTGGTCTTGTCCTCGTACAGCCGTTCCACGGCCGCCGTATCGAGCACGGCGTCGGAACCGGGAAGGCCGTGACCCGCGACGGTGTCCGCCTTGTCCACCACCTCAGCGTCGAGGTTCGCGCGGTTGACGCCGGTCGCATGCCAGGTTCCGGCTCGGTTGAACGGCTCGCCGCAGCCCCCGGCGAGCAGGAGAGGCAGGAACCAGAGCCGCCGGAGGAGGGTCATCGCACGGAACCGCGAACGCGTGCTCATCGCACAACAAATCCCGCGTCGCCCGGGATTGGCGGCGGCCTGCCGTGGCCGAACTGGCGCAGCAGCAGGACCCGCTCCAGATCGTTCGGCGGCACATAGCCGGCGCCGGCATCCTGGACCGCATCGGGATCGCTTGGGGAGCCGACGATGTAGGGCGTGACGATGATCACCAGCTCGGTCTGGTTGTGCTGGTAGCTGTCCGACCGGAACAGGGCGCCCAGGATGGGGATCTCGCCAAGGCCGGGAGTGAAGTTGTTGGCTTGGCTGGTGCTGTCCTGCAGCAGGCCAGCCATCGCGAAGCTCTGCCCGGACCCCAGTTCGATCGTCGTCTCGGCGCGACGCACCGTGAGCGCCGGGATCGACAACGTGCTGCCGCTTTCCGATAGGGTAATCGCGCCGGCTGAGCTGGTGGTGGCCAGTTCGCTCACCTCCGGGCGGACGTGCAGGCTGATCCGGCCCGAGCTCAGCACCGTCGGGACGAAGGACAATGACACCCCGTAGTCTTTATACTCAATCGAGATGGCGCCGCTGGTCGCACCGGTCTGCTCAACCGGAATGGGATACTCGCCCCCGACCAGGAAGCTGGCACCCTCGCCGCTCCGCGCCGTCAGGTTGGGTTCGGCCAATACGTGCACGAGATTGTCGGTAGCCAGCGCTTCGAGCACGGTGTCGACGCTGAGGTTGTGGCCAGAATAGACGTTGCGGAGCGTCGACGTGACACCGTTTCCGGTGGCAAAGTTGAGCGCGTACTTGCCAATCGTTCCGATTGCGGTCCAGTCGACCCCGAGGTCGCGCGTCACTTGACGCGTCATCTCGGTGATGCGGACCTTCAGTCCGACGGTCGCGCCATTGCTGACCGACATCGCATTGTCGATCTTCTGGCCGCTGGGCATCGCCAGGGCTGCCGACGCCGCGGCCTGTGCCGCGTGAGCGGGATCGGGAGCCATGCCGCTCAGGACGATGCCCTGAGCTTCCTGATGGACAGCCGGCAACGGGGCTGCACCATTTCCGTACGATGCGGCAACTGAGCTCGCGGCGGCGGATGCATCGCTCGTGTTGACGCCGACGACCACGTCGTACTGGGCGACCGGATGTCCGCCAGCATCGACGGCGGCCACCGTGGTGTGTCCCTGCTTGAGGCCGAACACGAAGAGGGTGCGGTTGCTCGCGGGCCGCACCTCGACCACCTTCGGGTCTGCGACGAAGATGTTGGCGGCTGGTCGCCCGAGGGTGACGATCGAGCCGGTTCCGGCCTCGAGCGGAAGCGAGATCGATCCCCAGTCCCTGATTGGGGACGGAAGCTGCTGATCGACCTGCTTGGCGTGCGCCGCCATGCTTGAGGCGGCGAGTATAAGCGCGATCGTCATGATTGGCGTGGCGCGCATCAGAATTTGTACTCTTTTTCCCCGTCGCCGCTGAACACGTGCATGGAGGTGGTGGCAGCGGGAGGCTGTATCCTGGCGAGCGCATGCATCACGCCTCCTGCCCAGATCGTGGTCGACTTGGATGGTTTTTCCATTCCCGCAGTTTGCGCACCTATTCCTTGCAATGGTGCTAACGCCGGCGGCGATGGCAGACTTGCACAGAGTGCGAGTGCCACCTTGCCCAATCGCAATGCCACAGCGAGCCGTTCGGCATCGGTGATCGACACTTCCACCGTGACGGCGGTCGCGGCTGGGCTTGTCTCGTCATTGCCGGTGGACCGCTTGTCGGCCGGTTCCGAGACCACAAGCTGACGGTCGATTGCGAGGACGCGCAGATTGCTCAGGATAGTTTCCGCCGCGACCTCCCTCGCCAGGGGCATGCCCGAGGGCATCTGCTGCGTCAGGATCAGGTCGAGGTGATCGCCAGGCCAGATCAGGCCCGCATTGGACACGATCTGATCGGGGGAGATGGTGAAGGCGCGCATGCCGGGCTGCAGGACTGCCGCCAGGAAGCCGTGATCGCCCGCCAGGAGTAGGTCGCCGAGATCGAGCGGTGCCTCGTGTAGGATTGGGCGGCGGACGAGGGCTCCCACGAGCCGCGAGCGAACCGCCACCATATCGATCTCGGCGCCAGACGGCACGACATCCGCCGCCATTGTCACCGTGGAGAGATCCTCGGGACGCAAGAAGGTCCCGGGAGACAAGTCGCGCCCAGCAACGAGCAGCCTGACCATGACCGGCGGCGGCTTCGCCACGGCGATCGCTCGCGGCACAGGCGGCAGAGACGGAGGCGGTGGCTGATGTATCGCCCGCCAGCCGAACACGCCGAAACCGACGAGTCCGACTGCCGCAAGACCGGACAGAAGCACACGAGAAATCACGGCATGAGTTCCCGACCCAGGACGTAGATCGTGCCGCCGGAGATTGCGATCGCATACGGCACGGAGAAGTGGCGGCGGATGCGGTGGCGCTCGATGCGGAGGATGCGTCGGACCAGAGCTTTTGGTCGGTCAGGGGTTCCGGTTCGGACCAGACGCGCCAGTACCCAGTAGGCCACGCCGAGCAAGCCACCTGTCATCGTGACCGCCAGTACCAGTCCTGGCACGGCGGCCGGCTGCACCAGGAGGGTTGCAGCGCCGAGGAGCTTGACGTCGCCGCCGCCCATGACGCCGTGCCGCCAGCAGACCATCGCCGGAACGAACACGGCGAGTCCGGCGAGGAACGAGGCGGCCAAGATATACGGACCGGCATGCGTGGCCAGCCGCAGCATGATCCCAAGCGCGCCGAGCGCCAAGCAGAGCCGGTTTGGGACCATGCGAGCCGCGAGATCCGTAGCTGCTGCTAGCAGCAGCAGTGTGACCGCCGCCGCCGAACAGGACGCGAGGATCATGTCGTTCCAGTCCCTATGGAGAAACGCTTCCGGACCGGCAGGCGTCAGGTTCGATGCCTGCCGGACATGGATGATCAGGCGCTGCTAACGTCACTGCCGATCTTGTTGAAGATCGTGGTCAGGTTTGTGCCGAGCGTGGTGATCGCGCCAACGATGACGACGCCGACTAGGCCGGCGATCAGCGCGTATTCCAGGGCCGTCACGGCGCGACGATCCTGCTTCAGGCTCAGGTAGGTCATCAAGTAAGCTATCATGATACTCTGCCCCAGTCAGCGATCGAAACGATCGGTAGTTTGTCCAGATTTTATTAGGAACATCCGACTGTTTAAGTCAATAAAAACATTTCCGCGAGTAGACCAAGAATCTCACAGATCTTAACCTCGCATTAAGAAATTAACTACTTGTTATTGACTCAGGGTTTTTGTCACTTCTGCTTAACTCGATGCTTATCTTTCCTCGATCATCATGACGCCGCTTCGCAGCGAGACGGATTGGCGGGAACACATGACTTCAAGGGCATATGTCGGCATCACGCCGCCGTCGAACGGTACCGGTAGCTGGCCGACGTCGGGGAAGGCATCTAGGGTCGTCTTCATCGTGTTCTCGGCGATGTTCGCATTGCTGTCGGCCTTCATGATCGTCGGCTACGCCGAACATCCTCATCCCGCCAACGACTTCTTTGCCTTCGACTCGTTCTCGCGGTTCGTCCGCTGGCACCGGCCCGTCCTGATCTACGACCAGCGTCTGCTCGAACGGTTCCAGGACCTGCCCGGTCATAAGTTGTTCGCCTTCATGTACCATCCAGGCATGCTGCTGCTGCTGTGGCCGCTGGCATATCTGCCCTATGTCGCCGGCTACGTCGCCTGGGTAAGCGTCGGCGTGGCAGCCTGCTGCATCGCCGTGGCGGGATCGGGACGGGGTTGGCCGCTCGCGCTGTTGGTCGTCGTCACGCCGTCGACGCTGTGGACGATCCTGTGCGGGCAGAGCAGCTTGCTAGTGGCGGCCCTACTCGTCGGCGGCTTGAGGCTGGTGCCACATCGGCCCGTCCTCGCCGGCATGCTGATCGGGCTTGCTACCTACAAGCCGCAGCTCGGTCTTCTGGTTCCGGTGGCACTGGTCGCGGCTGGACGATGGCGCAGCATCCTGTCGGCCGGGGCGACGACGCTATGCATCGTCGGACTGAGCACCGCGGCGTTCGGGAATGATGTCTGGCTGGGCTGGGTCCGGCACCTGCCTTCGATCATGGCAGTTCGCTCGGGTCACATTGCGGATTGGGCGACCCTCCTGGCGACCGTTTCGGCCAATCTCACCTGCCTCGGCCTCGGCAGGCACACGGCCGATGCGATTCAGACGGTGAGCCTGCTCGGTTGCGGCGCGCTCACGTGGTGGTGCTTTCGGCCGGGACTGGCCGCGAGGGAAGACCGCCACCTGCTGTCGGTCTCTGTGCTCGGCATCGCGACCTTCCTCGCGACGCCGTTTGCCTTCATCTACGACCTGCCGCTGTTCACCGCCGCGGTGCTGCTGTTCGTGGAGGAACGGCGCCGGTCGAACGGCGCGTTCACCTTTAGTGAGATCATGGTCGTGATCGTCGCCCTGCTGCTGCCATGGCTGCTGCTGATCCGGACATTCCAAGGCTGCAGCAGCCTCTTCGTCCTCCTCGTCCTGAGTACCGTTCTTCGCCGTCTCCGCCATCTCGGCGACGCCGAAGGCCCGGACACCGTATGACCGCCGGTTACCGCGCCCTCTGGCCGCCGACGCTAGCTATCCGCATCCGCAACATGCGACCAGGGCATCGCGCGGCCGGAGCCGGCGCTATCGATTTCTTAATTTCGTCAATGCTAGTGGAAGCAGCCGGTTTCCTCCTTTACGGGTCCATCGATGAGCAGCGTCCTCAGCTTCAAGAGCCAGACCGCCGTACGGTTGAAGTCGAACAGTGCGTTGCTCTTTATCGACGCCATCGACGAGGAGAACGCGATCGCCTTCTGCCGCACGTTCGGCGACAGCGGTCCGAAAGGGGAAGCGCAACCTTATCCCCTCGACGCGCTTCGCGAGAACGTGCTCCGAACCTCCCAGCGGGCTGATACGCAGCAGGATAAAGCGTCTCTGGCTAGAATTCTGTGTTACGTCGGCCTGCACCGGTGGCAGGCGAGGGTCTTCCGCAACCGGTCGCCGCTCGGCGACATCGACGCCCTGGCCTGTACCTGCTGCGGAAACTTCCGCATTCTGGACTGATCGATGTCGAAGCTCCGCCACGCGGATCGAGACCCGCGGGACGAGTGGTTCTGGTCGGTGCCGCTCCTCGCCTTGGCGATTGCCACCACGGTATTCGGCGTTCCACTGCTGCTCCGCAGTCGGCTGGACCGGCAGATCGACTACAACGAGGGCTGGAACGCGTTCCGACAGCAGGCGGCCTCGGTGTGGCAGCCGCTCTACGGAGCATCGCCGGACATGGCCGTGACGAACTACCCGCCGCTCTCGTTCCACCTCCTGGGCCTGGTCGGCCGACTTGGCGGCGGCGTCGTGCTGATGGGACGATCCGCCTCAATCCTGGCAATCGTCCTGATCAGCCTCGTCGCCATGCTGATCGGCTACCGGCAGTCCGCATCCCGCGCGGTGGCGGCATGCTGCGGCCTAAGCTGGATCGCCGGGATCGAGTTCTGGACGCCGACCCGGATCGGGACAAACGATCCGCAGCTGCTGGCGATGGCGTTCCAGTCCGTGTCGCTGCTTGTTTTCCTGTCCGGTTCGGGAAAGACGATGCGCACCGCGTCGTCCGCCGTCCTGATGACCCTTGGCCTGTTCAGCAAGCACAACCTGCTGGCGCTGCCCTGCGGACTGACCGTTCATCTCCTGCTGAAACGGGATTGGCGGGCGCTGGTGGTCTGGTTGTCGGCCGGCCTCGTCACGGGCGTGGTACTGCTCACCGCCAGCATCCTCCTGGACGGACGCTTCTTCCTGACCCATCTCCTCGCGCCGCGCCTGTTCCTGTTTCACCAGGCCCTGGCGATGCCGACGTTGTACGCGACGCTGAGCGCGCCGGCGTTGGCGACGATCGGCATCTGGATTCGGCGTGGCGGCATAGAGTATATTTCATCGCCGCTGGTCCTCATCTGGATCGCCTCGCTGATCGAGATCATCGCGTTCTCCGGCGGTGACGGGGTGGCCAACAACATCTTCCAGGATGCGATCCTGTTGACCTCGCTGCTGCTACCCCTGGCACTCCAGCCCGCCGCGAGGCGCCATGCGCACAGAAACGACCGCACCAAGGCCGTGCTCGCGCTGGCGCCGATGCTCGTCCTGCCGCTGCTGCTCAGCATCATGGCGCCGCCGAATTGGCGAGCCTGGCAGCAGGCGACGCGGCAGCAGCCGGAGCTGCGTCGGGCGGTGGCATTCCTTGGCGCCCGGCCAGGGCCGGTGGCCTGCGAAGCCCTGTTGCTCTGCTTCCAGGCTGGGAAGCTCTCGGCGTTCGACACCTACTACGTCCTCGACCAGATTCGGCTGGGCCGGCTTCCGTCGCGGCGCATCGACGACCTCATCGCCCGGCAGCAACTCGCTGCAGTCGAGGTCGGCGCGCCGGATGATCCGGACACCGGCGATCCAGCGGATCAGCCGCGGCGTCTGTCAAATTCCTTCATGCGAGCGTTGTGGGCGCAGTACCGGCCGGTGATGACCACAGGCGGCATGACGATCTTCATTCCGATCGTTCGTCAGGGCATGTCCGGAAACCGCTGATCCGGTCGAGCAGGCAGGATGGAAATCCGACTTCAGGCTCCGGCCGGTCCAAGACGCGCGCGTGATGGGTTGGATCGGTATGGAAGCGCGGACAGGCTTAGGACCAAGACCGCCAGCAGCGCCGGTGACACGAATGGAACTCGAAGCGTCAGGGCGAGGATCGGCACCATCTGAGCCGCCAGTGCCGCCAGCTGCTGAAGGGTCGTCGCCCGGTCGCGGTCCACGAACAGCAGGAGTGCACCGCACAGCGCCGGCATATCGTAGATAAAGCCGTGTGGCGTCGCTAGAAGGGAGGCGGCACACACCAGCGGGACCGCCGTTCCGTGCAGACCGGTGCGGCAACCCCGCCACACCAACCACGAGGCCAGCAAGACCGACGCCGCCTGCGCGAAGCGGATGATCGGCCATGGGGCGTGCGAGGCCGCCAAGCTGGCCGTCAGAGTTGGGGAGAAGCGCAGGAGCGTTCCGGCATCGGTGTGCCACTGGTCGGCGGCATTCGGCAGCACGTGCAGCCACATGGGCCAGGATCCGAAGCCGAACGTCAGGCCGCCGGCAACCGCAAGTGCTACGGCAGTGACACTCGCGGCGGTGATCGCCCGCCATTGCTCGGATGCGACCAGCGCCACGGGCACCAGCACGCCCATCTGCGGCTTGATTGTCAACAGACCCAGCAGCACGCCTCCGAGCACCGGCCGCGACGGCGTCAGACGCAGGCCACCCAGCAGGAGAGCGCCGGTGATCAGTCCGGTCTGTCCGAAGGCGGCGCTGACCACGATCGCGGGCAGCAGCAGGAGCAGGATGGCGCGGCCCGGACGGCGACGATCTGGCAGAACCGCGAATAGCAGCGCCGCAAGCCCGAACGTCGTCCAGAGCATCCATGCCGCCACCGGCCCCATTAGCCCCAAGGGCACCAGCAGGAGCAGCATGGTCGGCGGATAGAAGAACGGCAACGCCCCGGGCAACATCGGGAACAGCGCGTGCTGGTAGGAGGTCAGGGCGACGACATCGTAGAGCGTTCGCAGATCGCCTCGCGCGGCGAGTCGTCCGTAGCTCCAGACGCCAAGGAAGTCGCCGAAGCGCAGCACGCGGTCCAGGTGACACCACGACCACAGGTACTTTACATCGAAACAAACAGCGAGTAGCACGAACAGGAACAGCTCCCGCCACCGTGCTGGACGGCGCCTGCCGGTCAAGCCCGCCACCAGGAAGGCGGAGGTGCCGGTGCGGACGAGGCCGCTCGCCAATCCGCGGCCACCATCACGGCGTCACTACCACAGGCAGCCCGGACCGGCCGGTCGCGCCCTCTCCGGGGCCGAATACCCGCATCCCGAACGCGACGATCCGCAGGGCGGAAAAGGTTGGGGGATCGGCGGCCGGCAGGCCGCGCCATCGGTTGAGCACGCTGATGGCGTAGGAAGCCCCTTCCGCGGCCAGGGACGAGTGATAGCGCGCGATCGCAGTGCTCCAGGATCCGGCCGCGCCGCCTAATTCGGCCAGGAAGCGCGCCGCGACCCGGGCGTTGGTGAGCGGATCGAAAGCCGCGGACGGGTCGGCGAAGGCGTCCGGATGCCAGCGGAGATCGACCTGGAAGCAACCGACGTCGATGAACCGCGCGCCGCGCGCCGCCGCCGACCGTACGGCCTCGACCGCGGCGGGAAGATCGGCCGGGACCGAGGCTTTGCCATCGATGTCAATCGCGAGGGCCTGGTCGTGGCTCTCCACAGCGCCGATCGCGCCGAGGATGCCGACCGGGAGTTGCTGCTCACGCTCGGCGAGCGCCGCCGCCGCCGCACAGTCGGGCGGAACCGCCGCGGCCGGCAGGCTTGCCATTGGCAGAGCCGCAGCTGAAAGGATAGCTGCCACGAGGATGCTCCTCGCCGCCGATGAGAGGAGTGAAGGCATGGATTCAGTCTGGTTTCGGTCGGCTTAAAGGCCGGTTAAAGCCTCCCGCGATCTGCCAAACCATCCAGTCGACCGCCGGAGTCCTAGCTCTGCACTCCTCCCCCGCAGCTTCAGCCGGGCGACGACCGCGGCCAGCGCCGCCAGCCTGCGCAGCGTTCCAGAACGCTGCGTGACACTGCCGCGTCAAACAGTCCTGCGGTCAGCATCGGCGCGAAGATTGCCGTCATCCCTTCGCGTCAGAGCCAGATCTCGGTGCTGGCTGATCGGTCCTCTTCATTGTGATGCTCACCTACGTGTAGCGACGCGCAAAGATGAACGTCTCGACGCACAATGATGCGGCGTTTCCGGCGCAGATTGTTTGAGACGGATGGGCGCGTTCGACGCATGCTCGCTGAGACTGGACGCACGTTCGGTGAGACGGACGCGCAATCATTTAGGCTGTGCGCGCTATGCACGATCTCCGCCACCCGGCGGTATGCTCGACGCATCACCGCTCCGATCAAGCGTCATCCACCTGCTGCTAGCGATCCCCTGTCCGAAGCCGTATCGCGCATAGAGCGCATGGGCATCGGCAGTGTTCAGCGTCCAGTGATCGACGGTCGCCAGCTCAGGATGGGCTAGGATCGTTTCAATTAATGCGCGACCTAGGCCGAGACCGCGCCAAGCTGGACGAATGAAGACATCGCCTAGATGGGCGCGAAACGCATAGTCGGTGAGCAACCGACCGAAGCCGATCTGCTCGTCGCTGGGTGAGTACACCCCGAAAAGAAGACAGTTGGCCCAACTCCGCGCAATCCGAGCGCGCGGCTGGTTAGCGGCCCAGTAGGTCTTGGACAGCGAAGCGAAAACCATGTCCATGTCGATCCGCGCGCGGTCATCGCTGATGACATGGCCAGTCGGCAGGACAACCGTATGGACCATGCGCATCTCCATGTCAGTTGTCGTGCTGCCAGCAGCCGCCTCGTTCGGGTCTACCCCAGTGGGGCATCTGCCTGAGACGGTTTTCGCGCCTCATTAGAGTTGCTTTCGGCATTTTGGGACGGTACCGTTCCGGGGTCTAGAGGCTGTTATGGACCTGGTACTGGATCAGCGGCGGGGTTAGACCTTCGGG
>CALMVN010000151.1 GCA_937873225.1 uncultured Acetobacteraceae bacterium | reverse complement strand
TTCGCGGTCGGCGCGGATGCTGGTGAGGAGATGCGTCACCGCCTCCTGCGCCGCCACCACGCCGTCGCCCGGCTACGGCCAGCCGGCCTATGCCCAGCCTGCCTATACCCAGCCCGCCTATGCCCAGCCGGCTTATGGCTATGCGCAGCCGCAGCAGGGCTACGCCCAGGGCGGCAGCTACGACGGTCCGACGCCACCGCCGCCGGGCTACGCCCAGCAGGGCTACCCGCCGAACGATGTGCAATCCGGGTATGGGCAATCCGGGTATGGGCAGCCTGGATACGGGCCGCCCGGACCACCGAACGGCTACGGCCAGCCGGGCGGCTACCCGTCCGGTCCGCCGCAGGGTGGCGGCTACGCCTACTGAGGCATCATGCCGCCGGCCGAGGCAGGCGGGTCGTCCGCCTGCCTCGGCCGGGCACGTTCTCAGGCCGGGATCGCTTCCGGCTCGCTTCGGGTGCGCTTGACCAGCAGCTTGTTCAAGGCGTGCACGTAGGCACGCACCGCGGACACCACCGTGTCGGTGTCCGCGCCCTGCCCGTCCACCAGCTTGCCGCCTTCCTCCAGGCGCACCGTCGTGCGTGCCTGCGCGTCCGTGCCTTCGGTCACGGCGCCCACCGAGAACAGCACCAGCCGCGCCTCGTGCGGGAACAGGGCGCGGATCGCGTTGAAGGCGGCATCCACCGGACCGGCGCCGGGGGTTTCCGCCCGCGCCACCCCCCCCGCCCGCTCCCGGGACCGCGTCGCGGGCGCCCGGCGCCGGGGGGCGGCGCAGCGGGAGCCGGCGAACACGTCCAGCGACACGAAGCGGATCCGGGCGTGGTCGCGCTGCTCGTCGTCGACCAGCGCCACGATGTCCTCGTCGTAGAGCACCTTCTTGCGGTCGGCGAGGTCCTTGAAGCGGGTGAACGCGTCCTGCAGCTGGTTCTCGCCCAGGTCGCCGTAGCCCATCGCCCGCAGCTTGTCGCGGAACGCCGCCCGGCCGGAATGCTTGCCCAGCACCAGCGAGGACTTGGTCCAGCCGACGCTTTCCGGGGTCATGATCTCGTAGGTGGCGGCGTTCTTCAGCATCCCGTCCTGGTGGATGCCGCTCTCGTGCGCGAAGGCGTTGCGGCCGACGATCGCCTTGTTCGGCTGCACGTCGAAGCCGGTGATGGTGGCCAGCATGCGCGACACCCGCAGCAGCTCGGGCGTGCGCACGCCGTTGCGGAACGGCAGCACGTCGGCGCGCGTGCGCAGCGCCATCACGATCTCCTCCAGCGCCGCGTTGCCGGCCCGCTCGCCGATGCCGTTGATCGTGCACTCGATCTGACGCACCCCGGCGCGCAGCGCGGCCATCGTGTTGGCCACCGCCAGCCCCAGGTCGTTGTGGTTGTGCGCCGACAGGATCACCTTCTCCGCGCCCGGAACCCGCTCGCGCAGGGTGTTGAACAACGCCGCCATGTCCTCCGGCGTCGCATAGCCGACCGTGTCGGGGATGTTGATCGTGTTGGCCCCGGCCCGGATCGCCGCCTCCACGCAGCGGCACAGGAACTCGGGCTCGGTGCGGCTGCCGTCCTCGGCCGACCATTCCACGTCGTCGGTGTACCGACGCGCCGCCTGGTTGCCGCTGGTGATCAGCTCCAGCACCGTGTCCGGCTCCATGCGCAGCTTGTACTTCATGTGCAGCGGCGAGGTGGAGATGAAGTGGTGGATGCGCGGCCGCTCGGCCGGGCGCACCGCCTCGGCGGCGCGGGCGATGTCGTCCCGCCCGCCGGTGCGGGCCAGGCCGCAGATCACGGGGCCGCGCACGTGGGTGGCGATGGTGCGCACGCTGTCGAAGTCGCCGGGGCTCGCCACCGGGAACCCGGCCTCGATCACGTCCACGCCCAGCTCGGCCAGCGCGTGCGCCATGCGCAGCTTCTCGGCCAGGTTCATGGAAAAGCCGGGCGACTGCTCGCCGTCGCGCAGCGTGGTGTCGAAGATGATGACCCGGTCGTCGTCGACGCGGCCGAAGCTCGGATGCTCGATGCTCATGGTGGCTCCGTGGAACGATCCGCCGGCCGGTCGCCGGGCGCCGCGGACCCTGGTGGAAGAGGTGCCGACACCGCCCCTGAACGCCGTTGCGGCACCGCCGCCGCCTCGCTCAGGGGCGAGGAAGTCGAAGCCTGCCGGCGGGTGCGGAGCGATCCGGACGGGACGCAAGGGATGCCATGGAACGGCATCCTAGCGGAGCCTCCCTTCATTGCCAGGTCCAAGACGCCGCACCGCCGCAACCCTGTCGTGCCAGGCGTGCGCGGCCGAAGCCTCCCGCCACTCTCCGTTACAGGGTGACCCCTCCACGCAACCTTCGGGCATCGCTAGATGTATGGCTACCGCGGCACATCCCCTCAGGACCTCAGGCACAGCACGATGCGCGCCCATCCCCTTGCTTCCTCGGCTCTCGCCGGGCTCGTCGCCTTGTCCGCCTGCACGGTGGCGCCCCCTCCCGGCCCGAGCATCCTGGCCCAGCCGGGCCGGGGCAAGAGCTTCCAGCAGTTCCAGGTCGAGGACCAGAAGTGCCGGGACTACGCCGCCCAGGCCAATGGCGGGGTAACCCCGGCGGAAGCCGCCAACCGCAGCGGCATCGGCAGCGCGATCGCCGGCACCCTGATCGGCGCCGCGGCGGGCGCGCTGCTGAGCGGTGGCGGTCGCCACGCCGGGTTCGGCGCCGCGGTCGGCGCCGGCGGCGGCCTGCTGGCCGGCTCCGCGATCGGCGCCGGCAACGCCGAGCGTTCCGGCGCCTCCTTCCAGGCGAACTACGACCGCGCCTACGCGCAGTGCACGGTGGCGTCCGGCAACTACATCCAGCAGCCGCCGGCCCCGGTATTCGTGACCCCCGCACCTGTCTACGTGACCCCGGCGCCGGTCTACGTGGCTCCCGGGCCGGTCTACGCCGCGCCGCCGCCCCCGCCGCCGGGACCGCCGCCCGGCTACGGCTATTGATCCGGCCAACCCGCTGATCAGCCGGACAGGCGGGTGAAGCCGCCCGCCGACGAGGCGAAGTAGGCGTCGACCGCCCGTGCCATGGCGCCGGCCACCATCGTGCGGTGCGCAGACTGCCGCAGCGCCGCCTCGTCCAGCCGGTTCGACATGAAGCCCATCTCGACCAGCACGCTCGGGATGTCGGCCGCCTTCAGCACCACGAAGCCGGCGTGACGGGACGGGTTGTTCAGCAGGTTGATCCGGGGCCGGAACGCCGACACCACGCTGCCCGCCATGTGCGCCGAGCCGGCCCTGGTTTCCTCGCGCACCAGGCTGGCCAGGATCCGCTGCACCGCGGGCGTGGTGCCGTGGAACGACGGCCCGGCATAGCGGTCGGCGCTGTTCTCGGTGTGCGCGAGGGCCGCGGTCTGCGCGTCCGAGGCGCCGTCCGACAGGGTGTAGACGCTGGCGCCGCGCACCGCCGGATCGTGCAGCGCGTCGGCGTGCATCGACACGAACAGCGCCGCCTGCCTGCCTTCGGCGATGCCCACGCGGTCCTCCAGGGGGATGAACACGTCGCGCCCGCGCGTCAGCTCGACCCGGTAGCGGCCGGACGCGAGCAGCTGGCGCTGCAGCTCGGCCGCCGCCGCCTCGGCCACGTGCTTCTCGAACGTGCCCGACACGCCGATGGCGCCCGGATCCTTGCCGCCATGGCCGGGATCGAGCATCACAAGCGGCCGCTCCGGACGCGCGCGTCCGAGCACGGGCGGGGCCGCGAGCCCCCGGCGCGGACGGGCAGCGGCCCGCGCCAGCCGGTGCGGCAGCACGCCCGCAGCGCAGGCGACTCCTGCCAGGACCGCGCGCCGCGTCGGCGGCAGGGGAGCCGGCACCGACTCCGGCCGCTTCCCGTTCCCGGACCTGTCCCGCGTTCCCGTCGCAGCCATGGTTCCCGTCCCGCCGCCTGCCCGCGCCGAGGATAGCACGACGCCGGGGCCGATGCAGGGGCGTATCGGAATCCGGGCGCGGGGTCCGGAGGAAACGGCTGCGAACGGCGCTGCTTGCGGAACAGCCGGATCTTCGTCACACTCCTTACTGTGGAACGGATGCTTCCGCAGTCGATCGCTGCCGCACGGGCGGGATCTGCGCGGGTGCATCCGTCCGGCAAGTTGCCTTCCGCATGACGGCGCGCATGCCGATGGGCCGGACACCAGTCCGCCCGGACCGGCGAGCACCCGAACGCTCCCGCACCTGCCGTGCCAGCGGATCGACCTTTTCGTCGCCCGGCGCCACACACTGCCCGAACGGGGCGTGGCGGTCTTCGGCCGCACATGTCCCTTCTTGAACGCCTAAGGACCCGATGACCGCCGTCACCAAGCCCCACAGCGCCGGCAGGACGAGGACGGCCGCGAGCCCCTGCGCGCCGGCCGGCGCCGGGCTATGGACGGCGGCACCGGGCGTCCCCCCCATCGCCGCGCACGCGACGCCTTGCCTGCTTCCCGCCTTCGCGCGCGGGTTCCGTCCGGTCCGGACCGAAGGCAGACGCGATGCCCCGGCCCACCGGAGTCCACCCCACCATGACCAAGCGCATGCTGATCGACACGACCCACGCGGAAGAAACCCGCGTGGTCGTGCTGGACGGTAACAGGCTCGACGACTACGACGTCGAGACGTCGTCCAAGAAGCAGATCAAGGGCAACATCTACCTCGCCAAGATCGTCCGCATAGAGCCCAGCCTGCAGGCGGCGTTCGTCGAGTACGGCGGCAACCGGCACGGCTTCCTCGCCTTCAGCGAGATCCATCCCGACTACTACCAGATCCCGGTCGCCGACCGCGAACGCCTGCTCGCGTTGCAGGAGGAGGAGGCGCGTGCCGAGGAAGCCCGCGCCGAGCGGGAAGACGAGGGGCGCGAGGACGAGGGACGGGACGACGAGGGACGGGACGAACGGGGGGAAGAGGCCGCACGGAACGGCGACGAGGACGCAAGCAACGGTCCCGCGTTCCAGACCCGGCAGGACGCTCCCGGGGATCCGACTCCCGATGCGGCGCCCGATATGGCGATCGGGGCGGCGCCCGGGACGGGGAACGACGTGCCCGACGAGCCGCGGGACGAGCGTTACGCCGGGCGGGTCGAGACCGGCCTCGGCCCCGACCAGCCCGACGCGCCCTCGTCCGACGTCGAGCCGTCCGAAGGCGGACCGGTCACCGAGATGCCGCTCGAGATCGAGGCCGACACGGTCGAGGGCGACGTGGTCGAGGCCGACCCGGCCCCCGGAGACCAGCTCGACGACCAGCCCGACGAGCCGGCACCGGAGGTCGTCGGCGGCGAGAACGCCGATGACGGCCACGCCCAGCGGCGCACCGCCCGGTTCCTGCGCCAGTACAAGATCCAGGAGGTGATGCGACGCCGCCAGATCATCCTGGTCCAGGTCGTCAAGGAGGAGCGCGGCAACAAGGGTGCTGCGCTGACCACCTACATCTCGCTGGCCGGCCGCTTTTGCGTCCTGATGCCGAACTCGCCCCGGGGCGGCGGGGTGTCGCGCAAGATCACCTCCGCCGCCGACCGCCGCCGCCTGAAGGAGATCACCGCCGAGCTCGAGATCCCGCGCGGCATGGGCATGATCGTGCGCACCGCCGGCGCCCAGCGCCCGCGCCCGGAGATACGGCGCGACTGCGAGTACCTCCTGCGCACCTGGGACGACATACGCGAAACCACGCTCGCCTCCACCGCCCCCTGCCTGGTGTACGAGGAGGCGAGCCTGATCAAGCGCGCCATCCGCGACGTGTACACCCGCGACGTCGAGGAGATCGTGGTCGACGGCGAGCCGGGCTGGCGCGCCGCGCGCGAGTTCATGCGCACGCTGATGCCGGCCCACGCCAACAAGGTGAACCTGTGGCGGGACGGAACGCAGACGCTGTTCTCGGCCCACGGCGTCGAGCACCACCTCGACGCCATGCTGCAGCCCACCGTGCAGCTCCGTTCCGGCGGCTACCTGGTGATCAACCAGACCGAGGCGCTGGTCGCGATCGACGTCAACTCCGGCCGCTCCACCCGCGAGCGCGGCATCGAGGAGACCGCGTTCCGCACCAACGTCGAGGCCGCCGACGAGGTCGCCCGGCAGCTGCGGCTGCGCGACCTGGCCGGCCTGATCGTGATCGACTTCATCGACATGGAGGTCCGTCGCAACAACGCCACCGTCGAGCGCCGCCTCAAGGACGCGCTGCGCAACGACCGCGCCCGCATCCAGGTCGGCACCATCAGCCATTTCGGCCTGCTGGAGATGTCGCGGCAGCGGCTGCGCCCGTCGCTGGCCGAAAGCAGCTTCGTGCCCTGCCCGCACTGCGCCGGCTCCGGCTTCATGCGCGGCACCGAAAGCTCCGCCCTTCACGTGCTCCGCGCGATCGAGGAGGAGGCCGGGCGACGCAAGGCGGCCGAGATCCTGGTGCACGCCGCCGGCTCCGTGGCGCTCTACGTGCTCAACAACAAGCGCGCCTGGCTCGGGGAGATCGAGAGCCGCCACCGCATCGCCGTGCACCTGGCGGCCGACGACAGCCTGGTGCCGCCAGCACTCCGGATCGACCGGGTGCGGCCATACGTCCCGGCGCCCGAGCCGGTCGAGCCCGTTGCCGCGGTGACGCGCATCCCGATCCAGGCCCGGCCCCCGGCCGCAGCACCCGACGAGGAAGGAGACGACCAGCCGGACATCCTCGACGCGCAGCCGGCTGCCGGCACCGCCGGCGAGGGCGAGACCGACGAGGCCGGCCGCAGGCGCAAGCGCCGTCGCCGTCGCCGCGGCGGCCGACGCGAGGACGGCACGGCCGCGGGAAGCGGGGTCGAGACCGGTGAAGGGCCCGGTCCGGACGAGGATGGCGAGGAGCCGGAAGAGCCGGTTGCCGCCCGGGACCCGCTGCCCCGGGGCCCGTCGCCGCGGGCCCCGCTGGGGCAGGCTGCCGATGGC
>CALMVN010000150.1 GCA_937873225.1 uncultured Acetobacteraceae bacterium | reverse complement strand
CGACCAGCCGGGTCTCCGGGGTGCTGGAGAAGGTGCTCAGGGTCGCGGAACGCTATGCGCCGGCGCAGAGCGCCGAGGCGGTCGAGCCCGAGGCGGCGGCGGAGCCCGGAGCGGAACCGGCAGCGGGCGATGCGGAGCCGGCCGGTCCGTCGCGCCAGGAGCAGCCCGCGATCCGCCTGCAGCCGACGCGCGACGAGATGCTGGCGAGCCTGGCCGCGATCGCCGAGTTCTTCCGGGTGCACGAGCCGCACTCGCCGTTGTCCTACACGCTGGATGAGGCGGTGCGTCGCGGGCGGCTGAGCTGGCCGGAGCTGCTGGGCGAGGTGGTGCCGGACCCGCAGGCGAGGGCGGTGATCCTGTCCCAGCTCGGCATACGGCCGGCGCCGGAATGAGCCGTCCCGCCGTCGGATGCCGGTGTCTCGCGATTGACCCTCGGACGGTTCCGCGAATAGGCTGACGAGGCATGGTCCATCGATGGGAGCCGGGCATCGATCGTTCCGCGTCGTGGCTCATGCCGGTGCCGCACGGTGCAGCGGAACGATCGCCTTCACGGATACCCGGCACAGGCCGGAACGCCATCATCGACCGCGGCAGGGGAGAAGCCTCCAGATGAGCGCCAGCATTCACGAGAAGCTGAGCCGGGTGCGCCGCCCGCGCGTCCATATCACCTACGAGGTCGAGACCGAGGGCGCGCAGGTGGTGCGTGAGCTGCCGTTCGTGGTCGGCGTGCTGGGCGACTTCTCCGGCGACCCGACGCAGCCGCTGCGTCCGCTCGGCGAGCGCAAGTTCATCCAGATCGACCGCGACAACTTCGACGAGGTGATGACCCGCCTCACTCCCGGCCTCAACCTGGTGGTGCCGAACAGGCTGACCGACGACGGCACCGAGATCGCGGTCGGCCTCAAGTTCAACTCGATCGAGGACTTCGAGCCGGGACGGGTGCTGGACCAGGTGCCGGCGCTCAAGGCGCTGCTGGAAACGCGCAACAAGCTGAGCGACCTGATGAGCAAGGCCGACCGCTCGGAGGAGCTGGAAGCGCTGCTGGAGAAGATCCTGCGCGATGCCGGCGACCTGAAGCAGGTGTCCGGCCAGCTCGGGCTCAAGGACGAGGGCTGACATCATGTCGCAGAGTCAGACGCCGGCCCAGACCGGTTCCGCCGTCGAGACCACCGACCTGCTGCAGCAGGTGGTGTCGGCCACGCGGCAGACCGAGCCCGACCGCGCCCAGGACCTGGTGCGCGCCCTGGTCGAGCAGGCCCAGGCCGGCACGGTCAGGTTCGACCGCAACCTCAACCGCACCATCGAGCGCGCGGTGGCCGAGATCGACCGCAAGCTGTCGGCGCAGCTGAACGAGATCATCCACGATCCCCGCTTCCTGAAGCTGGAAGGCTCGTGGCGCGGGCTGCACTACCTGGTGCAGAACAGCGAAACCGGCACCATGCTCAAGATCCGGCTGCTCAACGCGTCCAAGCGCGAGCTGAACCGCGACCTGACGCGCGTGGTCGAGTTCGACCAGAGCCTGCTGTTCCGCAAGATCTACGAGAACGAGTTCGGCACCCCCGGCGGCGAGCCGTACGGCGCGCTGATCGGCGACTACGAGTGGGGCAACCATCCCGACGACATCGAGACCCTGCGACAGGTGTCCAACGTCAGCGCCGCCGCGTTCGCGCCGTTCATCTCGGCCGCCGGCGCCACCATGTTCGGCTTCGACAGCTGGACCGAGCTCGCCAAGCCGCGTGATCTCGCCAAGATCTTCGACACCGTCGAGTACCAGAAGTGGCGCGGCTTCCGCGACAGCGAGGACAGCCGGTTCGTGTCGCTGGTGATGCCGCGCGTGGTGGCGCGGCTGCCCTACGGCGCGCAGACCAAGCCGATCGAGGAGTTCGACTACGAGGAGGCGCCGCTCGACGCCGCTGGCCGGCCGCTGGCGATGGCGCACGAGCAGTACTGCTGGATGAACGCCGCCTACGTGATGGGCACGCGGCTCACCGACGCCTTCGCCAAGAACGGCTTCTGCACCGCGATCCGCGGCGCGGAGGGCGGCGGCAAGGTCGACAACCTGCCGACGCACATCTTCCAGTCCGACGACGGCGACATGGACGCCAAGTGCCCGACCGAGATCGGCATCACCGACCGGCGCGAGTACGAGCTGTCCAACCTCGGCTTCCTGCCTTTGTGCCACTACAAGAACCACGACCACGCCGTGTTCTTCGGCGCGCAGACGGCGCAGAAGTCCAAGGAGTACGACCGCCCGGACGCCACGGCGAACGCGCGCATCTCGGCGCGGCTGCCCTACATCATGGCCACCAGCCGGTTCGCGCACTACCTGAAGGTGATGGCGCGCGACAAGATCGGCTCCTTCATGGAGGCGGCCGATTGCGAGATCTGGCTCAACCGCTGGATCAAGAACTACGTCAACACCAACGAGAACGCGGGGCCGGAAAGCAAGGCCAAGTTCCCGCTGCGCGAGGCCCGTGTCGAGGTGCGCGAGATCCCCGGCCGGCCCGGCGCCTACAACGCGATCGCCTACATGCGGCCCTGGCTGCAGATGGAGGAGCTGACCACCAGCCTGCGCATGGTGGCGCGGATCCCCGAGAAGGCCTGATCCTGGACGCCCTCGGGCTCGCCGTCCGGGAGGACGCCGGCACGGCGCGCGCGCTGCCGGCGTCGCCGCTGCGGGACGCGCTGCTGGACGGCAGCTTCAGCGGCCCGGCCGCGGCCGGGGTGGCGCCGCGCCTGCACCGGTTCCTCCGGGGGGGGCTGGAAGCGCTGGCGGACTGGTTCGGCGCCGCCGCGATCGTCGGCTGCCGCGGCGAGCGCGACCGGCTGCGCGGCCTGATCGACCGCGACCTCGCCGCCATCGACCGGCTCATCTCCGACCAGCTCGACGCGATCCTGCACCATCCGCGGCTGCAGCGGCTGGAAGGCTCCTGGCGCGGGCTGGCCTGGCTGGTGGACGGGGTGGACCCGTCCTCGTCGATCCGGGTGCGCGTGCTGTCGGCGTCCTGGAACGAGATCGGCCGCGACTTCGACCGCGCGATCGAGTTCGACCAGAGCGCCCTGTTCCGCATGGTCTACGACGACGAGCTCGGCCGGCCCGGCGGCGAGCCGTTCGGCCTGCTGGTGGTCGACCACGAGATGCGCCACCGCGCCGAGCGCCGCCGCGCGTCCGGGCCGCTGCCGGTGGACGACGTGTCGGCGCTGGCCTCGCTGGGCGCGCTGGCGGCGGCGGCGTTCGCGCCGGCGGTGGTGTCGGCCTCGCCGGCGCTGCTCGGGGTGGACCGGTTCGAGGAGCTGGCGCTGTCGTTCGATCCAACCGCCTCGCTTCGCGACGGGGAGCACGCGCGCTGGCGCGGCTTGTCGGCGCAGGACGGGTCGCGCTTCCTGTGCGTCACCCTGCCGCACGTGCTGGCCCGGCCGCCCTGGGCGGTTGATCCCGGGCGCGGCGAGGGCTTCCGCTACGCCGAGCACGCGCCGGAGCCGCGTCACCGCGTGTGGTCGGTCGCGGGCTACGCCTTCGCGTCCGTGGTGATCCGGGCGCAGGCGCAGTTCCATTGGCCGGCCGACATCAGGGGGGTGGAAACCGATCGGCTGGGCGGCGGGCTGGTGCCGGACCTGGTGGTGGAGCCGTTCAACACCGACCGCATCGACGGGAACAGGGCGGGCTGGTGCCGGGCGCCGCTCGACCTGTCCCTGACCGACGCGCAGGAGCGGCTGCTGGTGGAGGCGGGGCTGATCCCGCTCAACCGCCTGCCGCACGGCAACGAGGCGCTGTTCGCCTCCGTGCGCAGCCTTCACGTCCCGCCGGGCGCCGAGACCGGCGGCCAGGAGCCCGGCATCGCCGCCGCCAACGAGCGCATCTCGGCGCAGATCAACTCGGTGCTGTGCGTGTCGCGCTTCGCCCACTACCTCAAGGTGATGGGCCGCGAGATGGTCGGCTCGATGATGACCGCGGGCGAGATCGAGCAGCGGCTGCAGCGCTGGCTGTCGCGCTACACCAACGGCAGCACCCGTGCCGGGCCCGATGCGCGCGCGCAGCATCCGCTGGTGTCGAGCAAGGTGTCGGTGCGCGAGCGGCCGGACCGTCCGGGCGCGTTCGGCTGCATCATCCACCTGCAGCCGCACTACCAGCTCGACGACATCGAGACGACGTTCCGGCTGGTCACCGAGCTGTCCGCGCCCGGCGCGCGGAGCTGACGCGCGCGGTTCCGCCGGCCGCGACAAGCAGGCTGGCAGAAGAACGGAATAAGTGAAAAACTGTTTCGCATCGATCGGCGAACAATGCCGGCAGGCGCGGTGGGGACATGGGCGAAGGGCAGAACGGCACGCTTCCCGAGGGGGCGGGCCCCGGAGGAGCGGACTCCGGTGGTTCCGGGGCGTCCGGCGGCGTCGGCGCGCTGTTCCGGGCCGGCCGGCTGGAGGAGGCGGTGGCGCTGGCCGGCGACATCGTGCGCCGGGCGCCCGGCGACGTCGCGAACCGGCTGCTGCTGGCGGAGATCCTGCTGTTCGCCGGCAACGCCGCGCGCGCCGACAAGGTGCTGGACGCAGCCGAGGCGGTGGACCCGTCGCTCGGGCTCTACGTGTCGGAGTTCCGCCACCTGCTTCGCGCCGAGGCGATCCGACGGCAGTGCTGGCGCGACGGGCGGGTGCCGGAGTTCCTGGGCGAGCCGACCGAGGCGCTGCGGCACACCCTGAAGGCGCTCGCCGCCCTGCGCGACGGCGACGAGGGCGCGGCCGCCGAGGCGGCGGCGGCGGCGGAAGCGGTACGTCCGCGCGCGGCCGGCCACCACGGCGAAGCCGCGTTCGACGACTTCCGCGACGCGGACGACCTGTGCGCCGGGCTGGTGGAGGTGCTGACCGCCACCGGGCGCTATTTCTGGGTCCCGGTGGAGCGGATCGCGGAGATGGAGTTCGCCGCCCCGCGACGCACCCGCGACCTGTTCTGGCGCCGTTGCAGCATGACGGTCGGCGGCGGCCCGGACGGCGACGTCTACGTGCCGGCGCTCTACGTCGATCCCCTGTCGTCCGATCCGGCACACCAGGATCGGGGGCAGCAGGATCGGGGGCAGCAGGATGGGGCGCCGCGGGATGGCGCCCTGCGTATCGGCGACGCCACCGACTGGATCGGCGACCGGCTGGTGCGCGGGCGCGGCCAGCGGGTGTTCCTGGCTGGCGAGGACGGGCTCGCGATACGCGACCTGTCGTCGCTGCGCTTCGGCTGAGCCGGTTCGCGGCGCCAGGCTAGGGGTGCGGTCGTGAGGAGCCCACGCGAGCCGGGACAGCGCGAGATGCCGAGGCGGGCGGGCGGCTCGGTGCTCGACCGGCTGCTCGACGACGCCGCGTCGACGCCCGATCCCAGGACGGCACGCGACCCGGCGGGCGAGCTGCGCGTGGCGGTGCACCGCGACCTGGAAGCGCTGCTGAACGCGCGCCGGCCGTGGCGCGGCATCCCCTCCGGCTGCGCCGCCGCGCAGAACTCCAGCCTGTCCTTCGGCGTGCCGGACTTCACCTCCGGCGCGCTGAACCACCGCGAGGACCGCGAAGCGCTGCGTCACGAGATCGAGCTGACCATACGCCGGCACGAGCCGCGCCTGACGGAGGTGCGCGTCCGGCTGCGCGACGAGCCGGACCGGCTGCGCGCGGTGCTCCGCTTCCGCATCGAGGCGGTGCTGCGTGTAGATCACGTTGTTCCCCCTATCAATAAAAAAAAAACCGTGCACGCCGCCACCGCGGCGGTGGTGCTCCAGCTGCAGGGCGCCGGCTCGTGACGGATCCGCTTCTTCCCTACTACAACCGGGAGCTGTCTGCGCTGCGCGAGCTCGCGGCGCAGTTTGCCGAGGCCAACCCCAAGGCGGCCGGACGGCTCCGGCTGGGCCCGGACTCCGTCGACGATCCGCATGTCGGGCGGCTGCTGGAAGGGGTGGCGTTCCTGGCCGGACGGGTGCACCGGCGCCTGGACGACGAGTTCCCGGAGCTGACCGACGCGCTGCTCGGCGTGCTGTATCCGCACTACCTGGCGCCGGTGCCGTCGGCGGCGATCATGCAGCTCACCTGCCAGCCCGACCTGCGCGTGCCGGTGACGGTGCCGCGCGGCACCGCGATCGAGACCGACCCGGTGGAGGGCGAGCCGTGCTCGTTCACCACCACCGCCGACGTCACGCTGTGGCCGATCCGGGTGGAGGGGGTGCGCCTGACCGGGCTGCCGCTGGCAGCACCCGTGAACCCGCAGGCGCGCGGCGCCCGCTCGGTGCTTCGCCTCGCCCTGGCCACGGTGGACCCGGAAGCGGGCTTCGCCGAGCTGGGCGTCGACCGGCTGCGCCTGTTCCTGCGCGGGCCGATCGAGCAGAGCCTGCTGCTCTACGAGCTGATCTGCCGCAACTGCATCGGGGTCGCCTGTGGCCTCGGCCCCAACGACCCGTCTCCGACCCTGCTGCCGGCCTCCGTCGTGCAGGCGGCGGGCTTCGCCGACGAGGAGGCGCTGTATCCGTGGTCGGCGCGCTCGTTCTCCGGCTTCCGCCTGCTGACCGAGTACTTCGCGCTGCCGGAGAAGTTCCTGTTCGTGGACCTCCTCGGGCTGGAGGCGCGCACCCTGCTGCACGCGGGCAACCGGATGGAGGTGTTCCTCTACCTCGACCGCGCGGTGCCGGAGATGGAGCGCACGCTCAGGCCGGACGCGCTGGCGCTCGGCTGCGTGCCGATGGTCAACCTGTTTCCCCGCCGCTGCGAGCCGGTGGCGCTGACGCACGAGGACACCGAGTACCACGTCGCGGTGGACCACCGCCGCGCCCGCAGCCTGGAGATCTGGAGCATCGAGCGGGTGCGCGAGCTGCACGGCGACGGGGGCCTGCGCCCGTGGCGGCCGTTCTACCGCCACGCGCCGTACGACGCCGAGAGCGGGGACGCCTCCGAGCCGTCCGCCGGCTACTACAACGTGGTCCGGCGTCCGGCGCCGCCCGCGATCGGCGGCACGGAGGTGTTCCTGGCGGTGATGGACCCCGACCTGTCGGTGCACCGGCCGGCGGACTCGGTGCTGTCGGTGGACGCGCTGTGCTCCAACCGCGACCTGCCGGCGCAGCTGCCGTTCGGCGGCGACCAGCCGCGGCTGCACCTGTCGGAGGGCATCAGCGCCGTGCTGTCGCTGTCCTGCCTGACGCCGATCTCGAACGCCATGCGCGCCCAGCTGCACGACAACCGCGCCTGGCGGCTGATCTCGCACCTGTCGCTGAGCCACCTGTCGGTGGTGGGCGGCCCGGCGGCGGCGGACGCGCTGCGCGAGGTGCTGCGGCTGTACGACCTGCACGACAGCGCGGAAACGCGGGCCGCCATTGCCGGGCTGGTGGAGGTGACCGCCACCGGCGGCACCGCGCGGGTGCCGGGCGCGCGTCCGGGGGCGTTCTGCCGCGGGCTGGACGTGCAGCTCACCTTCGAGCCCAGGCTGTGGAGCGCGTCCGGCCTGTTCCTGCTGGCGTCCGTGCTGGAACGGTTCCTGGCGCTGCACGCCACAGTCAACTCGTTCGTGCGCACCACGGTGGCGCTGCAGGGCCGGCCCGGGGTGGTGGCCGCGTTCCCGCCTCGCGCCGGCGCGCGCGTCCTGTTGTGAGCGGCGCCGGATACGGGGCGGCTCCCGATCCCGAGCCGGCGGCAGCAATCGACGAGCCGGCGGCAGCGGTCGACGAGCCGGCGGCAGCCTGGGCCCCGTTGCCGGAGGACCAGGCGGCGGCGCCCGTTCCGGCATCCGTCCCGGCGCCCGCGGCCGGTCCGCCGGCACGGCGCGGCGTCCGCACCCTGCTGGACCGTCTGTTGCGCCAGCCGCAGCGCTTCGGCTTCGACGCCGCGGTGATGCTGCTGATGCAGGCGGCACGTCGCCGCGACCCGGGGCGGGCGGTGCGGTTCCACGCGCAGGTGGGGCTGAGCTTCCCGGCCGCGGACGTGCTCGCGGTGCAGCAGCGCCCGGACGGGTTCCACGCCACGGTGACGCCGATCGGCCTGACCGGCCCGTCCGGCGTGCTGCCGCGGCCGTACAGCGAGATGGTGGTGGCGGAGCAGCGGCGGCGCTCGCCGGCGCTGGCGTCGTTCCTGGACGTGCTGGCGCAGCGCCCGGTGGCGCTGTTCGCGGAGGCCGCGATCAAGTACCGGCCGCACCGCGCCGCCGCCGCGGCGCTGCTCGCGCGTCGGGAGCGGGAGGACGCGCGGGCGTTCGAGCTGGGCGTGGGGCTCGGCCTGGACCCTGAGCCGGTGGTGCCGCCGGACCCGCTGGGCGCGCTGCTTCTGGCGCTGGACGGGTTCGGCACCCCCGGCCTGCTGGACCGGCTGGGGCTGGAGCCTGCGCCGCTGCTGCACTTCGCCGGCCAGTTCGCCACCCGGCCGCGCTCGGCCGACCGGCTGGCGGCGCTGGTGTCGGACTGGCTGGGCCAGCCTGTGGTGGTCGAGCAGTTCGCCGGCACCTGGCTGCCGCTGCGTCCGGAGGAGCGCTCGGCGCTGCCGGTGACGCTGTCCAACGGGCAGGCGGCGGGCTCGTTCAACCAGCTCGGCGTGGACGCTGCGGCGGGGACGCGGTGCTGGGACGTGCAATCGCGGATCGTGCTGCGGATCGGGCCGCTGGGGCTGCCCGAGTTCCTGTCGCTGCTGCCCTCGGGGCGCCGGCTGCAGCACACGGTGGCGCTGGTGCGCGCCTTCCTGGGGCTGGAGATCGCGTTCGCGGTGAACCCGGTGCTGGCGCGCGACGCGGTGCCGCCGCTGGAGATGGGGGCGGTGGAGCCGCCGCGCCTGGGCTGGAACAGCTGGCTGCCGGTGTCCGGCGTTCGCGACGCCGAGGCCGGGGAGGCGGTGTTCGAGGCCGACACGGTGGAGCGCGAGGCGCGGGCGGCATGAGCGGCGCCAGCACCTGGCGCGGCTACGTCGCGGACGTGCCCTACACCGC
>CALMVN010000149.1 GCA_937873225.1 uncultured Acetobacteraceae bacterium | reverse complement strand
GGCGTCGTCGCCGACTGGGCCGGCGCGCTGCGGGCACGGCTGGACGCCGAGCGCTGGCTCGACACCCTGCGTCGCGACGCGGCGTCGCGGACCCGCTGGCTGGGCGCCGCGGTGCCGATCGTGGCGCGGATCATGCTGGGCCGCGGCCGGCTGGGCTTCGCCCGCATCATGGCGCGGGACCCGCGCTTGAAGCAGCGATACGGCGAGTACTGGCTGCACGCCCCCGTGGTGGGCGACCAGTTCGACGCGGCGCGCACGGACGCGATCCGGCGGCTGCTGACGATGCGGCCGCATCCGGTGGTGAACGTCGTCGTGGGCCTGTGGTGCGCGTTCGTGTTCTCCTGGCTGGCGGGAATGGCTGCGGCGCAGATCGATCCGCGGCTGCAGGACGACGTATCCGGCTCGGTGGCCCTGATCCTGCTGGCGGTCCTGTCCAGGCGGCGCCGACGGAACTGGCTGCAGCGGACGCTGGCGCGGCTGAACCGGCGTTAGCGCGGCCGTCGCGGGTCCGGTTCCGGCGCTGACAACGGCGTCCGGGCCCAGCTCGCGAGCCCGGCGCCGGGGTCGCGGAAGGAAACGCCGCGCTTGGCGACGGTGGCGTGCCTGGGGGCGACCCCGGCCCTTTCCGATTTCGTTTCGCAGGCGGGCCTTTTCCGGTTGGGACTCGTATGATGCGGTGTCCCTGCCTGGAGATGGCATGTCGAACCGACCCGGGTTGTCGTTGCGCTTCGGCGACGTGCGCATTCCGGCGACGTTCCAAGGCGCGGCACGTCTGCTGGACGACACCGACACGCCGCCGCCGCCCGCACTCCCCCGTCACGACGACCTGCACGGCGCGTTCCACGCCGAGCTCGACATCTCGTTCGACCTGCTCGTGGGCCTGGGCTTCAGGCCGGTCGATCCGTCGCACCCGGCCCATCCGCTCTACCTCGCCGCCAGCGCCTCCCGCGAGCCGGCACCGGCCTCGCTTGACCCGGTGTGCGGCATCGATCGGCATTCCCCCGACGTCGTGGCCTTTCCGTTCCAGACCACGGTGGCGATCACCGAGGCCATGGCGCTGCGATACGGGCTGGTGGCGCCTGGCCGTGCGACGGCGGGACACCGAAGCGACGCGGCTCCACCGCAGCCCCGGCGCGGGCTCGCACCGCCGCCACATCATGCCGAGGCCAGCTCGGGCGGAGCCCCGCCACCGCCGACCGGTGATTTCGGGGCGTTTCTCGATTTCCTGGGCAATCCGGAGCGGGACGGGGCTGGCGGCGCTGCCGGCGCGGATCCTGTCGCGGCATCGGGACGGAGCGTCGCGTCGGACCATCCGTCCGGCACCGCGCCGGCGGAGAAAGCCCCCGGCGCGGCGTCGACGACGCCCGCGACCGGGACGCCCGCGCTCATGCTGCCTTCCTTGGCGGCCGCGTCGCCATCAACCGTCCTGGCTTCGGCAACCAGGGTGGCGTTACCTGCTGCGGGCACCGCTCCGGCTGCGGAGGGACTTGCCACCGCCGGTGCGGAAGCCATGTCCGCCGTCGAGGCAGCGGCCCTGTCCACCGGCGCGTCCGTGCTGGCCGCGCCGGCGGCGGCGGCGGTGGTCTTGCTGGCGCCGACCTCGATCGGCAAGGACACGCTCACCGCCAAGGGCATCCCGATCGGACCGCCCCTCCGTGAGCCAAGGGTCGATGTCGGCGATCTTGGGGGCGACCTGAACCTGGGCGCCAACGCCTTCACGCCGGTGTCGTCGCCCGCATCGGGCTCGCCGCCGCTGGTGCCGCCCGAGACCGGTCCGATGCAGGAAAGCCTGCCGATCGCGACCGCCGACGGCCGGCGGGAAAGCCTGACGCCACCCGCACCCCTGCCGCCGCTGCCCGGCTTCGGAACGCCGGACATGAGCGGGCCGACCAAACCGGAGGGGTTCACGCCGTCAGGCGGCGACGTGCCGATCATCCTCGAGGCCCGAAAGCCTCCCGGTCCGGACGTGCTCCGGGTCGGCGGTCGTTATCCGCGCAACGCGGGCTACGCCGGTCAGAACTATCCCGCGAGCAACCTGCCTCCTGCTCTACAGGCCTCGTATCCGGCCGGCGTTGACTTCACCCCCCAAGGCTTCGCGAACCTCAGACCATATGCCGTATTCGAAACGAAAGTTCTGGACCTGACAGGAGACCACAGGAAGGACGAAAGGAAGGCCAACAAAAACGTCGGTTTAAAGAGCACTCCTGAAGGTTACACATGGCACCATGTCGAGGACGGAGTCACCATGCAGCTTGTTCCGACCGACCTTCACGAAAGCGTCTCTCATACGGGGGGCGCTGCGGTCAAGAAAGGAGAAAGGAATGGCTCTTGATATCGATCCTCCCGACAGGGTGCCGTCCGAGGCAGAGATACAGGATCTCGAACGCCAGCTCGGCTTCCGCCTCCCTGACCGCTTCAGGGCCCTGCTTCCGCAACTGAACGGGGCTGAAGCAGAGCCGAACGTGATCAAGGGACCAGGGGACGAGGATTACACGATCAACAGGTTCAGAAAGATTGAGGACATCGCCCAGAGCAAGAACGCGATCGACAGCGAGAACCCTTCCGACCTCCTGCTGGTGCCATTTGCCATGGATGGATGCGGCGACTGGTTCTGCGTCGTTGCGGCCGATTGTGCCGAGAAGGGAGCGGTCTACTTCGTGGACCACGAGATCGCGGGAGACGAAGCCTTCTCGAAGGTCGCCGCCAGCCTGGACGAGTTGATCGAGAACGCCGAACCCTACGTTGACACGGACGAAGGCGACAGCACGGGGATCGTCGTCTACGCCAAGCCAGGCTTTCTGGAGTTCTTCCAAGAGCAGGAACGGGAAAAGGAGAAGAAGAGGAAGGAAAGAAAGGAAGCGAAGAAATAGCCAGGCACTTGTGGATTGCCAAGTGTGAGCACTCGACCGCCACATAGCATCATGTCGAGGACGGAGTCACCATGCAACCTGTTCCGTCTGACCTTCACGAAAGCGTCTCTCATACGGGAAGCGCTGCGGTCAAGAAAGGAGAAAGGAATGGCTCTTGATATCGATCCTCCCGACAGGGTGCCGTCCGAGGCGGAGATACAGGAACTCGAACATCAACTCGGCTTCCGTCTTCCCGACCGCTTCAGGGCCCTGCTTCCGCAACTGAACGGGGTCGGACCAAGAGCGAACGTGATCAAGAGACCCGAGGAGCATTACTCGATCGACACGTTCGAGAGGATTGGGGATATCGTCGACAGCAAGAACGCGATCGACAACGTGAGGCGGTCCGATCTTTTGCTGGTGCCGTTCGCCCTGGATGGAATCGGCAACTGGTTCTGCGTCGTTGCAGCCGACTGCCCGGAGAAGGGAGCAGTCTATTTCGTGGACCACGAGCTTGAGGGAGACGAAGCGTTCTCGAGGATCGCCGCCGACCTGGACGAACTGTTCGAAAGCGCTGAGCCGGACATCGACACGGATGACGACGGCGAGGCGATTCTCGACTGGATCAAGCCGGAAATCCTTGAGTTACTGAAGGAACAACAAAAGAAAAAGTAATCGGGTGTCCGTCGGGCTGCGAGATGTAGCCATTCGACCGCCGCGCCGACGAGCGGTGCGACGCAACCGAGCGCCTGTTCTGCCGCCTGAAGACCTCCTGCCGTTTCGGCCCGTGCCACGCTTGAGCCGCGAAGCGGATCAAGGCTCGCCCGCACCTGTTCTGCCATGCTGGCCCTCATGGCCGGCGTGGCCGAGACGGGCCGACCGGGGCCTCCACCTAGTCGGTTTCCACCACGATCGCGGTGACGTTGTCGCGCGCCTTGCGCAGCAGGGCGGCTTCCAGCAGCTGGGCGGCGGCGTCGCCGCCCTGTTGCAGCAGCAGCTTGATCTCGGCGTCGGCGAGCGTCTTGCTCAGCCCGTCGCTGCACAGCAGGAAGCGGTCGAAGGGCAGCAGCTGGCCCACCCGCTTGTCCAGCACCAGAGGGGAACGGCCGGCGCCGATCGCGCGGGTGATGACGTGGGCCTGGGGATGGTTCTCCGCCTCCCAGGCCTCGATGGTCCCGGTGTCGACCAGCTCCTGCACCACGCTGTGGTCGCGGGTGAGCTGGGTCAGCTCGCCCTCCCGAAGCAGGTAGATGCGCGAGTCGCCGGCCCACAGGCAGGCGAAGAAGTCCTGGTCCAGCAGCAGCACGACCACGGTGGAGGCCATGCCGCGTTCCGGCCGGCGGGTGCCGGCCTCCTCCAGCAGCGCGTCGTGCAGCGCGGACAGGCGGTGGCGCAGATGCGTCAGCCGCTCCGCGGCGCTGAGGTCGGCGGCGAGCGAGGCCACGCTGGCGACCACGCGGTTGGACGCCATCGCGCCGTCGCGGTGGCCGCCGGCGCCGTCGGCGACCACGTACAGCCCGACCTCCGGCCGGCACAGCAGCGCGTCCTGGTTCTCCGGACGCACGGCCCCGGCATGCGAGACCGCGGAAACGCGCGCCTCGCCGCTCATGCGCCCGTCGCCGGACGATGCAGGGGGTGCGCGCCGGACGGTCGGGAGATGCCGCGCATCATTGGCCTCGCTTCAGCCCCAGCTCACGTCAACCGTGCTCACGTCAACCGCGCTCACTTCAGCACGGGACAACGGAACGCCTGCAACGCCCTCGTGTCGAGGGGCGTGTTCGCGGACGCCATCTCGACGGAGAACTCGGCCTCGCGGTCGCCGGAGCGGAAGCCCAGCAGGTAGCGGCCCGGCGCGTCCGCCGGCTCCACCGTGCCGCCGTCCAGCAGCCGGAACAGCGACCAGGCGCCGTCGGCGTGGCGGGGGAACGAGGCGGCCGGCTTGAACACCAGCGCCGACTCGTTCGGGCCGTCGGACGGCCAGGTGACGCCGCTGCCGTGCACGGAGCCCGGCTGCCACGTCACCGTCACCGCGCCCAGCGTCAGCATCACCTGCCTGCTCTTCGGGTCGGCGGACACCGGGGTCACCGTGAAGTGCAGCGAGGGCGTGCCGCCGCCGGTGGGGAAGAACTGGTCGCGTATGCGCGCCGCCTGCTGGAACATCGCCAGCGACGCGTCCGAGGCCGGCGGGGCGATGCCGCCCACCGGCTGGCCGTGCCAGGCCGGGCCGGAGGTGTCGACGTAGGGGCGCAGCTGGGTCTTGAAGTAGGCGTCCAGCGCGCCGCCGGGGGCGAACAGGCGGGCGAAGTCGTCCAGCGGCGCGTCGGCGGCGGCGTCCGGGTCGAACGGGTAGTGCTTGTCCACCACCTGGTGGCACAGATGCGCCGGGCCGTCGCCGTTGTTGAACGCTCCCGCCGCCGCCTCGTGCGCGTCGCCGCGGAGCATGGTGCCGCCGCCCGACGAGATCTGGTGCAGCCAGCGCGCCACCGGCTGCGGCTGCCGGTCGGCCTCGGCGGACAGCAGCTGCGCCGGGTCCTGGCTGCCGGCGAGCACGGCGGACGGGTTCTCGGCCCCGGACAGCTGCGCCAGCTCGCCCTGCAGCTGGTTCAGCAGCCGGAAGATGCCGGTGATCGGCGCGGCCTGCCCGGTCGGGCCGGTGAAGTCGGTCAGCGCGCGGTAGTGCTCGTCGATCTGGCTGCCGGGCGGCGCAGGTGTCGGTCCGTCCGGGCCGCCTTGCGCGAACATCGCCGACAACCGGCCGTTCCGCCCGTCCGTCGCCGCGTGTTCCGCCGACGCGCCGGCGTTGCCGGCCGCATGGGGAGCGGCCTCGGCGGCGGCACGGGCGGGAGACAGCTCGTGCACGATCGACACCAGCAGGTCGCGAAGCGGCGACTGCGGCGAGGCCATCACGTAGAGCTTCTGCACCGCGTCGGCGTGGTTGCGGAACGGCTCGAGCGCCAGGTCGTCCAGCATGGCGTCCCACAGCCGGATGTAGTCGGCGGCGTAGAGCGCGATCACGCCCGCTTCCAGCGCCTGCAGGCCGTCCGGGCCGTCCTGGTCCGGCTGCCGTCCGAGCACCCAGGCCTCGTCCGACACGTCCCGCGCTGCGGAGCGGAGGGCGGGCAGCAGCACGCTGCGGAAGCCTTCCGCGGTGTAGAAGCCGGGGATGCCGTCGCTCAGGGGCCGGCCGGAGATGCGGGTGAACAGCTGGTCGCCGCCGCCGCCGCCGAGCGGGAGGTCCGGGCTCCAGGGCGGCACCGCGCTCGCGGCGGCGCCAGGCCTGATCCGGCTGTAGACCCGCTCGGCCGGCGACACGCGGCTGAAGGTGCTGCGCGCTTCCCGCACCAGCGCCCCGTCCAGGGGCACGGTCGGCAGCGGGCCGGCCAGCAGCGCGTCCAGGTGTCGCAGCAGGTCGGTGCGCATGGGCTCGAACACCGGGCCGGGGTAGCGCGCGTTCCAGTCCAGCGCCATCCAGTCGCGCACGAGGTTGAGGTCCAGCGGGCCGTCATTGCCGAGCATCAGGTAGACGCGTGTCGCCTCGTAAAGGAAGTCGGGGCGGTCGAGGTGGCTGCGCATCTGGCCTTCGAGGCGCCACACCAGGCGCGGCAGCAGCACCCGCTCCAGCGCGTGGCGGTAGGCCAGCCGGTCGGTGACGGCGAGCTTGTCGCCCTGGCCGATGCCGAGCCTGTCGGCGAGGCCGTCTTGCGCCGTTCCGCCGCCCGGCAGGGCGCGCGCGGCGTCGAGCACGGGCAGGATGCGGGCGAGGTCGTCGTCCCTGACCGGATCGAGCGGCAACGCGGCCAGGCTGCCGCGATACGCGTCGATCGCGGCCTGCGCCTGCGCGATCGTCCCGGCGTTGTTCGCATGCTCGCGCCACAACAGCAGGCAGGCGGCGGCGGTGACGATGCCCACGGTCGAGAAGCCGGCGGCGCGCCAGAACAGGCGGCGGCGGCGCACCCTGGGGCTGGACGACACCAGGAGCGCCTCGCCCAGGATCACCTCGCGCACCGTCCTGCCGATGAAGTAGGAGCGGCCGGCCACCGGACGCAGGCTCGGCGCCCGCCTCTGGTCGATGCCGAAGGTGCGCGCCAGCATGCCGGTGAGCCGGTCGACCGGGGTGCCTTCCTGGGTGCCGGAGGTGAAGTACACCCCGCGCAGCAGCGGCGCCGGGTCGAGCCGGGTGCCGCCGAACGCGGTGCCGAGGAACTCGGCCAGCGGCGCTTCCAGGCTGGCCATCTGCAGCGGGAACGCGGCGATCGCCACCCGCCGGTCCGGGCCGCGCTCGGCCTGCAGCCGCTCGAACAGGCGCTGATCCAGCCGGTCGATCAGCAGGCGGTACTCGTGACCGAACATCTCCACCCCCTGCGACAGGGCGAAGGTGGTGCCCCAGACCTGCTCGCGGGCGCCCTGGTCGAGGTCGTCGAAGAACTCGGTGAAGCCGGCGATGCGGTCGGCCTTGCTGAACACGGCGTAGACAGGCAGGCGCACGCCGAGCCGGTCGGTCAGCTCCTTGATCCGGCTGCGCACCGCCAGCGCGTGCTTCACCCGCTCGGCCGACGCCACCGTGCCGATCTCTGCCAGCGACATCACCACCAGCACGCCGTTCAGCGGCTGGCGCGGCCGGGTGCGACGCAGGAGGTCGAGGAAGCCGAGCCATCCGGCCTGGTCGACCTGCTGGTTGGAGTCCTGGGTGGTGTAGCGCCCGGCGGTGTCGATCAGCACCGCCTCGTCGGCGAACCACCAGTCGCACAGCCGGGTGCCGCCGACGCCGGCCACCGCGGCGGCGGCGCCGTCCGGCTTCGCCAGCGGGTAACGCAGCCCGCACTGGGTCAGCGCGGTGGTCTTGCCGGCGCCGGGCGGGCCGATCACCACGAACCAGGGCTGCTCGTACAGGTAGAAGCGGCCGCCGCCGCGGGCGCGACGCAGGGTGGACAGCGACTCGCGCAGGCGCTGGCGCAGGCGACGCACCTCCTCGTCGCCGGCGGCGCGGGAGGAGGAGGGCCGGGCGGCGTGGCTCGGGTCCTCCTCGGTCACGCCCGCGGCCAGGGCGCGGTCGCGCCGGCGCCGGCGGAAGCTCAGCGCGGCGTTCACGCCCGCCCACAGCATGACCAGCAGGAGGATCAGCGCCACACGCGACAGCCTGCTCCCGAGCCCGGGGACCAGGGGGCCGAGATACCAGACCAGGGTGCCGGCGATGGCGAGGCCGGCGAAGCTGGTGGCCCAGCGGCCGAGCAGCGTCGCCAGCAGGGTCTCGATCGCGCTCACGGCCCGGCCCCGGTCCGGTGCAGCACCACCTCGATGCGCCGGTTCTGCTCCCGCCCCTCCGGCGTGTCGTTGGAGGCGAGCGGGTCGGCGTCGGCGCGTCCCTCGGAGCCGACGCGCAGCCCAGGGGCCGCCGCGGCGATCACCGCGGCGGCGGCCTCGGCGCGCGCCGCGGACAGCTGGAAGTTGGACGGGAACCGGACGGTGTGGATCGGCTGGTTGTCGGTGTAGCCGATCACCTGCACGGTTCCGCGCTGGCCCTGCATCGCCAGCGCCACGCGGCGCAGGATGACGACGAAGCGCTGCGCCACCGCGGCGCCGCCGGACGGGAACATGCCGCGGCTGTGCACGCGCACGATCGGCACCGCGTCGGTGCCGGCCACGTCCACCAGGCCCTGCTGCACCTCCGGACGCAGGAAGCCGCCCAGCGCCGCGCGGGCACCCGGCGGCGGCGGCACCAGGACCACCGGCACGGGCGAAACGTTGCGCGAGATCGCCGGCATCCCCAGCGGCGGCAGGGTGGCGCCGGCGGCGAACAGCCGGTCGGAGGAGCCGGCCAGGCCGAGCAGGGCCCAGGCGTACACCAGCGCCACCAGCCCGAGACCGGCCAGGGCCGCGACCCAGACCGGCAGCACGAAGCGGCGGCGCCGGTACGGCGCGCTCACCCCCTGCCAGTGCGGCGACAGCCCGCGCTCGGTGGCGGGACGGTTGCGCATGATCAGGACATAGGTTTCCTCGCGCACCCGGTCGAGCTCGGCCGGGCCGCGCGGCGACAGGCGGTAGCGGCCCTGCATGCCGAGCGACATGCACAGGTACATCAGCTCGATCACGAACAGGAACCGGCCCGGGTTCTGCCGCAGCTGCGCCAGCAGGTCGAAGAAGCGCTCGCCGGAGCGCACCTCCTGGTGGAAGGTGGACACCAGCGACGCGTCCGCCCAGGCGCCGCGCGAGCCCCAGGGGGTCGCCTGCACCACGTCGTCCATGCTGGCGCACAGCGCGTAGTGCGCGGGACGGAGCTGCTCCATCGGCAGGTTGGCGGCGCGCAGCGTGCGCTCGAAGCGCTGCAGCTCCTGCACCGCGTGCTCGCGCAGCGCGGTCGGGTCCGGCACGGTGAAGCTGTTGCGCAGCCGGCCGAGCAGGCTGAGGCAGCCGGACGCCGCCGACACCACCGGCGACACCATCCCGGCCGGCAGCTCGCCGAACCCGGCCCCGGCCTCGCCCGGCTCCGGGTCCACCGGCGGGTCGGCGCCGGACGCGGGCGCGCGGGGCTCCATGCGCCGGCCGCCCGGCACCGGGCGGATGATGGTGCGCTCGTTGTCGTCCGGCTCGGCGAACGGGTTGTCGCTCATGAACGGGCGCCTACGGCGTCATCGGATCGGACCGGACCGGCCGAAGGGTTGAGGAGGCTCGACGGGGCACGGCGGAGCGTGATCCATGGGCCGATGCGGACGGGTCATGGTGCTAGCCCCGTATCGCCCAGAGCTCGATGGTCAGGCCGGGATAGTCGCCGGACACGTGCACCGCGAAGCCGCCGGACGCCTGCATCTGCTGCCAGTGCGGCGAGTTGCGGTCGAGCTCGAAGTAGGAGGCGCCGGCATAGAACGGCATCTGCCTCGGCGCCACCGGCAGGGAGCGCAGCGAGATGCCGGGCAGGGCGACGTTGACCAGCTCGCGTATGTGCTCGACGGCACCCACCTTGGCGGTGGACGGGAACAGCCGGCGCAGCGATTCCGTCGGCATCTCGGCCTGCACCGCCAGAACGAAGTTGGCGTTGCCGAGCAGGGAGCGGTCGGTGATGGCGCCGACGCGCACGCCGTGCCGGCGCTCCTGCAGCGGGATCATGATCGCGGTCTGCTCCAGCACCGCGGACAGCGAGCGGCGTATGTCGGCCACCACCGGCGCGAAGGAGCGCTGCAGGTCGTCGTGCCGGTAGGCCGGGTAGGACCCCGGGCGGCGCCTGGCGTCGGTGAAGGTGGCGAGCTCGCCCGCCATCTGCAGCAGCACCCGGTACAGCTCCTCCGGGTGCAGGTTCCCGGCATCGGCGTAGTGTGACATCGTCACCTGCCAGCCGTTCACCGCCTGCAGCAGCAGGAAGTCGGCGACCTCGGCGCTGCCCTTGTGGCCGGGCGCGGTCAGCCGGGCCGCCACCGCCTCGCCGCGCTGGTTCAGCATCCCGGCCAGCTCGACGCACAGCGAGGCCAGCGGCGGCACCGCCGAGCACAGCAGCGCCGGCGGGATCCAGCGCGGATCGAGCACCACGCGGCGGTCGGCCATCACCTCGGTGATGCGCGCCACGGCGAGGCACAGGTAGCCCTCGCGGTCGTCGGTCTCCAGCATGTAGCGCAGGCGCAGCCGGCCCACCTGCAGCTCGGCCGGCTGCGGTGCCGCGGACTGGGTGTCGTAGGCCTCGAACGCGCGCGGCCGGTAGCGGCCCTCGTCCCGGGTCGGGGTCGCCATCTCCAGCGCCCCGGACTGGCGCGCCGGCAGGGCCAGGAACAGCAGGGCGTTGCGCGCGGTGTCCGGCACCTCGAACGGCGGCGGCAGGTCGGCCTCGCCCGGCAGCGCGAACGGGGTGCCGTCCTCGAACAGGCCGGCGGCGGAGTCCAGCGCGAAGCGCCCGGCGTTGAGCAGGTCGCGGGCGATGCCCAGCGCGCTCACCCCCCAGGGATGGGTGCGCAGGTGGGCGATGCTCTGGCGCAGCTGAGTCTCGGCCCAGCGGTCCTGCTGCTGGAAGTGCTGCGCGCGCAGGAACATCCCTTCCTGCCAGGCGACGCGGTTGGTCCAGCTCAACGCCGTTCTCCTGCCGGGCGGCGGCGCGCAGCCGCCGTGGCGCCGGTCGATCTCGTTTCGGTCACGATAATACTTCGCAGCGGCAAAAGCGACGCCCGCACGCGACCTCCGGCATCACTCCTCCCGTTCCTGCCCGCGCTGCGCGTCCGCCATGGCCCGCTCGTAGGCGCGCGCGAAGGCCTTGCCGAACACGCTGTCGAAGTCGTCGGACAGGGCGTCCACCACCTGCCGGTGCAGGGTCTCGAAGCCGAGAAAGGCGCGCGCGCGTCGCCAGCCCGGGATCACGTCGCCCGGCCTGTTGCCCGCCGCGTCCAGCAGCCGCTTCGGCTCCAGCCGGGCCAGCAGCTCGCGCACGGCGTCCTGCATCGCCGCCATCATCGCCACCTCGTGCAGGCGCATGTCCTCCAGCGCGTCGGCGATCGCCGCCTCCGGCGACACGTCGCTGCGCCGGCCGAGGTTGAGCAGGGCGGCCAGCGCGTCGTCGTCGTCGGCGGAGAACTTCAGCGGGTTGTTGCCGGCGGCGCGTATGGTGGTCTGCTCGATGCGGAACTCGCCCTTGATGGAGGCGCGCGCGATCATGATCTGGCGCAACCCGTGCACCACCGCCCGGAATGCGCCGCCAAGGGCGTGGAGGGTGGCGGTCGACCGGTCGCGCGACACGCCGCCCGGCGGCAGCGGCACCGCGGCACCATGCTCGACCACGAGCGTGTGCAGCCGAACCCGGTCCTCCGCCAGGATGAGCCGCGTCGGGATGTTGCCGCCGCGCGCCGACACGAGCTGCAGCACGCGGAGTGGCGATGGATCGGCGCCCCGGTAGGGTTGGCTGACCAGCGCCCGCGACGGGAAGCCGCGGGCCCTGTGATACGCGGCGAGATCCTCGTCGACGCCGTCCAGCAGATAGGAAAGCCCCTGGTG
>CALMVN010000148.1 GCA_937873225.1 uncultured Acetobacteraceae bacterium | reverse complement strand
CTGCTGCTCGCCCTGATCCTGTCGGCCACGGCTCCGTCCGGGCGGCCGGGCTAGAGCATCATCCGACCGAACCGGCTCGGCCGGTCGGATAAAGACGCTCGACAGAACAACGAGCTGGAGCATGATCCGCACGAAGCCGGTGAAGCCCAGCACCAGCCGCGGCGGCAGGCCGAGACGGGCATTGGCCGCTTGCGGATCGAGCGGGGCGGCGAACCGCTCGGGGTCGATGCCGTTCGGGATCGATGCCGTTCGGGATCACGGTGATCCGGCTGCGCGGCACCCCATACTCCTCGATCATGCGCCCGAGCACCTGCGTGACCGGCAGCACACGGTCGGCGCCCCGCCACAGCCAGCCCTGCGCCAAGCGGCCGAGCCGGTGCAGGCGCAGCCCGTCATGGCGCGAACGCTCCTCGAACAGCGGGGAGTTCACTTCCAGCAGCAGCGGCAGCTTCGTGCGGCGGCGCATCCATACCCCGGCCAGCAGGAACAGGCTGTAGCGCTCGTACACGACATCGGGACGATGGATGCGCACTGCTCGCGACAGGCGGCGATAGGCCGGGATGTTGTAGGCGAGCTCCAGCAGCTCATAGAGCGCGCTGGGTACCAGGCGCTTGACCCGCGCGACCAGCCGGCTGCCGCCGCCGAAGCGGGCGTCCATCAGCCCGGGCGGCCCAATCAGGATCGTCTCGTGGCCCTGGCGCCGGAGCGCCGCCACCAGCTCCTCCAGGTGGACCGACTGGCCGTCGCGCGACGCGATGCGATGGTGGAACAGGATGCGCATGGCGCGCCGTCAGGTTGACGCGGCGGCGGCTGGGGGGATGCTAGGAAGTCGCCGCTGCTGGCCAGCACGCTGTCCCAATCCAGCCCGGCTTCCAGCACCCGACGCGCCGCCCGCTCCATCCGCGCGCGCTCAGCGTCGTCTTGCAGCAGCGCCACCACGATCGCGGCGAAGGCGGCCGGGGTGTCGGCGGCGACGATGCCGGCGCCGGGCGCAATTCCGGTCGCACGCATCGAGGCCTCAGTAGTGATCACCGGCAGTCCCATCGCCATCGCTTCCAGCAGCTTGTTCGGGATGCCGCGCCCGAGCCGCAGGGGCGCCACGAACAGCGAGGCGCGATCCAGGTAGGGCCGGACGTCCGGCACCCGCCCCGTCACCATGACGCCGGGAACACGCGCCAGGCGACGCACCTTGCGCGACGGCGCGCTGCCGCAGATGGTCAGCGTGACCCCCGGCAGATCGGCCCGCACCAGCGGCAGGATCGCCTCGCAGAACCACACCATCGCGTCGACGTTCGGCAGATAGCTCATCACCCCGGTGAAGACGAGCGCGCCCGGTTGCCGCGGGGTGCTGTTCGACCGGAAGAACCCGAGATCGATCCCGTTGCGCAGGACGCCCACCGTCTGCCCCGGCAGGAGCCGTCGGAAATCCTCGGCTTCCTGTTCGGTGCAGACGAACGAGCGCGAGAAGCGGCGGGCCAGCGTGCCCTCGTAGCGCAGCAGCCGGCGCGCCTCGAGGGCGTAGATCCACCGCATCGGCGGCAGGGTGCGCCGGGACAGGCCAAGCCATTTCTGGGAGTCCAGGTCGGCAAAGTGGATGATCCGTGTCAACCCGTCGAACGGCTCGGCATATTGCGCCACCGTCGAGCTATGCACGAACAGCACGTCCGGTTGCAGCCGTGCGACCGCCTCGCGCATCGCCGCGTGCAGCGCCGGCTCGTCCAGCATCGACACCGACAGCGGCCGGTCGGAGATCAACGCGCGCAGCGCCCGCCACCGGCTTCGCCAGGCGCTGACCGGAACGGCGTTCACGCTGGCGGCCAGGCCGTCGAGGCCGGACACGTTGCCGAGGTCGGCGACGCCGTCGGCCAGGCAGAGCACGTGCACCTCGTGCGTGCGCGTCATGTGCCGCAGCAGGTGGAAGGTGGAGATCTTGTCGCCACGATCAGGCGGATAGGGCACGCGCTGGCAGAGAAGGAACACTCGGCGCGCTGGCGCCCCTGTGGACGGCACCGCTCAGTCTACCCGCCACAACCGGCTCAGCACGTGCCGGGCCGTGGACAGGACGGCGTGCAGGCGCAGCTTCGCGTCCACGATCAACGCATCCATCCGTCCCCCTCCAAAGGGCGCACCTGGCCCGTCAGCGTGTCGCCGATCAGCTGCACCGGGGTCGCGGTGACGTTGCGGACAAACGTGGTCGGCCGGTCCATGTCGTTGCGGAAGCGGGTGTTGCGGATCACGATCGAGTCGGTCGGCCGGTCCACCCCCTCCTCGCCGATGGAGATCGCGGCGCCGTGGTTGGTGCAGTGCGGCCCCTTCTCCAGCGTGCTGCCGTCGATCAGCAGGCTGCCGCCGTTGGGAATGTCGACCAGGTAGCTGGAGGTGCCGTCCGGCCCGTCCTCGACGCTGGTGTCCAGGATCTCGGTGCGCAGCGCGCGCGACTTGATGTGGTGGCCCTCGTGGGTGTCGAGGAAGCGGGAATGCTCGATGTGCAGCAGGGCGAGCACGTTGCTGTAGATGCCGTGCGCGCAGCCGCCGCCGTTCTGGCAGCTGCCGTTGTCGAGGAACTCGCTGTCGAGGATGCGGATCGTCGCGTCGCGGTTGTCGGCGGCCAGGATGCCGTCCTGGTTGTTGACGAAGCGCACGCCGTCGACGAGGAGGTTGCCGCCCTCGGCGCGTATGCCGGCGCCGTTGCCGTCGGGGACGCGCGCGCGCTGCAGGGTCAGGTTGCGTATCGTCACGTCGTGGCCGTCGATCACCAGCAGCGCCTTGCCGCCGCAGGTCTTGTCGGTCAGCACCGAGTCGGGCCCGTCGCCCTCGATCGTCAGGCGATCCTGCGACACGATCGCGCAGTCGAAGTACTGTCCCTTGGCGATGTGCACGACGTCGCCGGGTCGTGCCGCGGCGATGGCGGCGCTCGGCGTGGCGTAGGGGCTGCCGGCGCCGGCAAGAAGCGTGTGCGCGCCGGCGCGCGGGGCGCAGAACAGCAGGCAGGCGGCCACGCCGATCGCCGACCCCTTCCGGATCGGGGCAGGCCGACCCTGCGCACGGTCTTTCTCATGTGGGGCCTGCACCTGTTCCTCCCGCCGAACCTTGGCTGCGACGGGGATCGTCACCCCGGCGGAACGTTTTCTGCGCCTACAGCAGCCGCCAGACAAGATAGAAGATGCCCAGCCAGAGCGCTCCCGACAGCCCGAGGATCAGCAGTGCCGCGGCCGGCCAGGCAAGGGGGCCGTCCGCGTCGATCTTGCGACGGAACCGGGACAGCAGGATCATCGCGGCGCGGTTGTCTGTCCTACCCATGCACGACCGCCAGCGTTGCGGGAGTCCGAGACGGCCTCATAGGTCTGGACCATTAGCGGGATGGCGGCAAGCCCCGCGTGGACGCGGCGTCCGCGCCGATGCCGCGATCCGGCGGGACAGCGCCGACAGGCCGCGCAGGCCGAGCACCAGCCAGCCGCGCCAATGACGCAGCGAAAGCAGCTCGACCCAGTGCAGGGTGACCGTCCCATCGCCGAGGCTGCGCTTGTAGCGCGCGTCGCCGCCAAGCAGGTCGTAGCGCCCGACCTTCGAGGCGGCGGCATCGGCGACCGCGAGCGCGTGGGCCAGGAGCCCGGGCGAGGTGCCGGGCAGCGTCCGGGTGTCGATGCCGCTCTGGTAGGCCAGCACCGTGTCCCGCCAGTGAAGGTTGTAGAGATAGGCGAGCGGGGTGCCGCCGGACGACAGCCGCCATAGCGCCACCTCGCCGCGCGGCAGGGCGTGCCGGACCAGGCTCCGGTGGAACCGGCAGAACGCCGGCTCGGCGAACGCGCCGGGCCGGCCCCGCCGGGCCCAGGACTCCTGGTGCAGGACGATCAGCCCGTCCAGGAACGCGTCCGCCTCCCCCTGGTCCTGCGCGCGGTGCCAGGACAACGGCCCGTGCGCCTCCATCCGCCGACGCGACCGCGCGAGCTGGGCGCGGGTGGCGCTGCCCAGCCCGGTTCGCCAGGCGGCGGCGCCATCCGGTCGGAGCGACGCGTACGGCGCGTCGCGTCGTTCCCGCTCGTGTCGCATCCCCAGCCCGCGCGCCGCCCGCAGCACCGGGCTGCCGATCCCGTTCAGCAGCACGAGGCCGTTGTCGCGCAGGGCGGCCCGGAGCATGAAGCGTGCCGCGTCCGGCTCGCCGTCGGCCACCAGCGGCCCGTTATGCTCGATGAACACGCTGTCCTCCGCCGGGTCGCCGGTCTGGTGCAGCCACAACGCGCTTGGCGCCAGCCGGCCGGGCAGACGGGGCGAAAGGCGAAGCGGGCGGCGGTTGAACAGGGCGAGCCCGACCGTGGCGCCGTTGGCGGTGGCGCGCACCAGGCGCGGCGCGTCGAAGCGTTCGGCCACGCGGCAGCCGATCCAGCTCCAGGACTGGAAGAACGAGCAGGACGACCGCCGCTCCAGCGCGCGCCATTCGCGCCCGAGCGCGCATACGCCGTCGGCCGACAGGTCGGGCGTCTCGATCAACACCTGCATGGGCGGCACAAGCTCCGGTCACGCCCCTGCATACACGTCCGTGTATGCCGTTGCCGCAACCGGAAAGGTGGCGGATCATGTTGGCGGCGGGAGGGTTGGAGGGTTGATGGCAGACCGGCCCGGACGCGCCGCATGATCCTGAGCGCCCTGCTGACCCCGGTCGTGGTGCCGCCGGTCAACCTCCTCCTGCTGGGCCTGCTGGCGTTGTGGCGTCGCCGGCACGGCGCGGCGACGCTTCTCCTGACGGCCCTGCTGCTTCTGGCGGTGCCGGGCGTCGCCGACGGCCTGACCGGCGCGCTGGAGCGTGGCGTGCCGCCCGTCCGGCTCGACGGCGCCCAGGCGATCCTGGTGCTGGGCGGCGACCTGGACCGCGACGCGGACGGCGCGGCGGTGCCCGGGCCGCTGACGCTGGACCGGCTGCGCGCCGGGGCCGCGCTGGCGCGCCGCAGCAACCTGCCTGTCGCGGTCACCGGCGGGCCCGCCGGGCGCGGCGGGCCTGCGAGCGGGACCGTGATGGCGGACAGCCTGCGGCGCGACTTCGGGGTTCCGGTGCGCTGGGTCGAGACGCGCTCGACCGACACCTGGGACAACGCCCGCGACAGCAGCGCCCTGCTGGCGCCGTTCGGCATACGCAGGGTCCTGGTGGTGACGCAGGCCTGGCACATGCGGCGCAGCCTGCTCGCCTTCCGTCACAGCGGCCTCGCCGCGATCCCGGCGGCGGTGCGTCGCCTGGGCTATCCGTCGACCGGCGGCGGGATCGGGCTCGCGGGGCTGGTGGGCACGCTGCTGCCGCGCGTGTCGGCGTGGCAGCGCAGCTACTTCGCGCTGCACGAATGGATCGGCATCGTTGCCTACTGGCTGCGCGACCGGCTATGGCGCTGAGCGTCGAGGACAGCTCGACGACGGCACTGAGCGTCGAGGATCGCTCGACGACGGCGCTGAGCGTCGAGGACTGCCCGGCGACGGCGCTGGACGGGCTGACGCTGCTGCGCGACGCCGCGTTCGAGTCGAGTGCCGCCTGGTGGCGGCTGGTCGCAGACACGGCGATGCCGGACGGGTCGCGCGCCCGCTTCGTGCTGGTCAGGCGGGACGGCATCCCGCTTCTGCTGCTGCCGCTGCGTCGGGATCGCGGCCGTGCCGGGGCGAGCGGCCTGACCACGCCCTATACCTGCCT
>CALMVN010000147.1 GCA_937873225.1 uncultured Acetobacteraceae bacterium | reverse complement strand
AGCTGCTAGAGCACTTTGAGGTTGCGCGGACTCGCTGGTTCTGATTCGACGCTGCTGGTTGAGCAGCGAGGGATGGGATGGCCGCACCGTTGTCGCAGGACCTGCGTCGCCGCCTGGTGCAGGCGGTAGAGGCGGGCAGTTCGGCCCGGGAGGCGGCATGGCGCTTCGCCGTGAGCGAGTCCGCGGCGATCAAACTGATCCGGCGCGTGCGCGAGACGGGCAGCACGGCACCAGCCCGCATCGGCGGCTACCGCAAGCCGTTGTTGGCCGGGCACGAGGTGCTGCTGCGGGAGCTGACGTCTGCCAAGGACAACATCACGCTTGCCGGGATCCAGGCGGCGCTGGTCGCGCGCGGCATCGAGGCGGGCTGCCTGACGACGATCTGGTCGACGTTGCGCAGGCTCGGGTTGTCGCACAAAAAAACATTCTGAGGGCGACCGAGCAGGACCGTGCGGACGTGTCCGAGCACCGCCGGATGTGGCGTGTCTGGCAGCGCTACATGGACCCGGATCGCTTCGTGTTCATCGACGAAACCGGTGCTTCCACCAACGTGGTCCGGCGCTACGGTTGGGCACCCCGCAGCGAGCGCCTCGTCCACGCTGCCCCGCACGGCCACTGGCGCACCACCACGTTCTTGGCTGGGCTACGCAGCACGGGCTTGGTGGCTCCGCTTGTGTTGGACGGGCCGATGAACGGCCCGGCCTTTCTGGCCTACGTCGAGCAGTTCCTGGCACCCACGCTCAAGCCCGGCGATGTCGTCGTCATGGACAACCTGAGCGCCCACAAGGTGGCGGGCGTTGCAGAGGCGATCAAGACGGCAGGCGCCAGCGTCCTTTACCTGCCGCCCTACTCGCCCGACCTGAACCCAATCGAGCAGGTGTTCGCCAAGCTGAAAGCCCTGCTCCGCGCTGTCGCAGCCAGAACCAAAGAGGCGCTCTGGAGCAACATCGGCCAGCTCCTCGACCGCTTCAGCCCAGCCGAGTGCCGCAACTACCTCACCAACTCAGGGTATGAGTTCACGTAAGGCGAAAATGCTCTAGAGGCCGTCAGCCGCCGCCGCACCGTAGCCCTATCCACGTCGGGCTTTCTGATCGTGCCAGAGGTCGTGTCGCGGTCCGACATGATCGCTTTGATCCCACGGTGGATCGCCGATGGCTGGTCGGATCGGGTGCAGGTGGTGGAACCGCCACTTACCATCTCTGGCTTTTCTATCGCTAGTGTCTGGCACGACCGGACCACCAACCATCTGGCACAACGCTGGCTGCGTGAACGGCTGACGAGGTTGGCCGCCGAAGGGTAACTACCGACTGGAAGGCTGGAGGTGGCCATCCTGACACGGGTGGCTCGTTAGCGTATATCCGTGCCCGTTCTATGTGACGTCTCCAGCAAGGTTAGCGTCGATGCAAGCCTTCGACTAATACCCGCTACTTTTTGCTTTGGTTACAAGATTGGTTACATGTAACCAAGCGACTGGGTCTTCTAGCCTTGCAAAGTAGTTGCTACCATGGCTACAAACTGTGTCGCAGCAAAGGAGCGCCTAGCTGGTGTTTACAGTCGTTGTCGCAAATCACAAAGGAGGCGTGGGAAAGACGACTCTCACGGGTCACCTTGCTGTGCAGTGCGACGTCTCGGGTGATGGACCGTCCGGATTGATCGATCTCGACCCGCAAGGTTCGCTCGCCGACTGGGTGAATCAGAGGAGGCCGGAAACGCCGGTGTTCTTGGACCCTACAGCACTTGGGGGTCTGCAGCAGACCCTCAAGAAGGCGAAGGCGTCAGGCGTCGGCGCCGTCTTCATCGACACCCCACCGAGCAAGTCGAACAACCTCGCTGCGATCATGTCGCTCGCCGACTTGGTGGTTGTTCCGATCCAAGCATCGCCGCACGACCTCCGGGCTGTGGGGGCTACCGTCGACTTGATCGGTAAGAGCAAGCGCCCGTTGGTGTTCGTGCTCAACCGCGTTCAGCCGCGGGCCAAGCTCACGACTCAGGCTGTCGTTGCGCTGAGCCAGCACGGCACGATCGCGCCGGTGATGGTCGGAAATCGCACGGAGTTTGCGGCCTCGATGTCGGGGGGCGACACGATCCAGGAGATCAGCCCGGGCTCCACGGGCGCGCTCGAAGTCGCTGGACTGTGGACCTACTTGAAGGAAAGGATGATCAAACATGGCTAAGTCGCTGCCGCTGGACGGCACCATGATTTCCATCGGGACACCCAGAGGCGCGGCCGCCGCATCACCATCGCTCGTGCCCGGACGTGTTGAAGCACCTGCTGCTGCACAGACACCGGACGTTGAGGACGACAAAGGCGCGTCGCTGTTTGCTCGCAAGCGCGTGGCCGAGGCTCGGACCGGGCTGACGATCAGGATCCTCGTGAGCGATGCAGAAAGGCTCGACAACTTGGCGCGCCGCACAGGCCATAAGAAGCAGGACATTTTGGACCAAGCAATCCGTAACATCTTGGATGAAGCGGACCGCGCAGGCAACCTCACGGCACCTATTTGACGTTGCTTTGGTTACAAGTAACCAACCGTGTAACCGTGCTTGTGTAAAAGATACCGGCCAGTGGAGGAGGCTCATTCCGCCGAGTTGTCCTCTACGCACCTCGTGTGGACTCTTGGTGCACCCGGCTTGCGAAACTGGTGTGTGCGAAATCTGCCAACTACGGGGGCAGGCGGCGAACACCGGAGCGGAACGGAGAGTGTGGACTCTTGGTGCACTGAGTCGGAGACGTCAGCGGATCTTATTGATCTTCGACAACCGAGCAGGGACCGCAGGCGCGGATGGGAGCAGCCTAACACCTGTCGTGGTCACCTCCACCTTGGCGTCCGGATAGACTGAGGTTGCCAGCTCCAGCGCCTCTTTGAACCGGCGGCGGAACACCCGCTGGACATTATAGCCTGCGCCGAATTGCGCACGAAGCGCGGCCCAGGAGACGTCGGTGGGGCCAGCAAGGGCGTGTAGACGGTAAGCTAGCCAGCAGTACACGTCCAAGGCCTGCGAGTTGTTGCTCAGCGGCCTAATCGCGCTCTCCTGGAGCGGGACCGGATGGCGCTGCAGCTCGGCGAAGAAGCTCTCGGATAGGCGCACCGTTTCCAACAACGAGGACCCGCCTTCGTCGGAGAACATGGCAGTGTCGACTATATTCTGGGCCGCGAACCCCGTTTTGTTGCCCTGCTGGATCTGGAACGTCATCCGGCACCGGGAGAGGCGCAGGCACTGGTCCTTTACGTCCGCGACACTCTTGCCGCCGATCGGCACGCCGAGCTTGCCAAGCCACACTCGCAGAGACCGCCCGAGCTGGATATCCCGGCTCTGAGTGCGTATCGCCTCCGACTGGAGGTAAAGAAGGATCAACCGGGCACGCGATCCGTAGGGGACGCCGACGCGGCTGACTTCACCGTCGCGTTCAACAGAGCCAGGTTCGACCATGAGCCGCACACGGTCGGTTCGCACGAGCCAAACTTTGTCATCGGGTAAGCGGCGGTGGGGTAGGGCGCTTTGGCACCATCCGCTGAAAAGGAAGCCAACGGACCCTTCGTCGTCAGACATATATCGGTAGGCGGCGTCAAGGATTGCGCGATCTTGAGCCGTCGAGGTCAATGCCAAGATCTCCTGGCGGCCGTGGGTCAGGAGCTGATCGTGGATACGTCCCATGGAGATCGACCTAAACCGCTCTGAGAACTTTTGTCTCTGTGGACTTTTGGTGCTGCGAACTACTAGGGCAGATAATTGTGATTCTCTACTAGTTGGGTCACCAAAAGTCCACAGGATAGATCAGCATAAACCTCTGATTCTGCAACAACGCCGAAGTTCCGCGCCGGCACCCAGAGTCCACGGACCCCGAATCAAAAGTCCACGACTGACCTGTGTATAGGTGGAACAACCTCGGCCGGTGCGATTGCCGCCTAAAACGCGACTCGGAGCGCACCTAAAGTCCATACTCAGCAAGAAGTCGTGGACCTACGGCACCTAGAGTCCACAGATGGCGCAAACCGGTTGCACCAAGAGTCCACGCCAAGGCGACGGGCTGCACCGAGAGTCCACGGGTATCAGGAACGGGTCGCAAGCCGGATGAGGCTGCTGGATTCAGGCGCGGTTAGAGAATTCCGCTAAGTGGGTGGTTTTCGAACAGATCGCCGAACTCTAGGTACTCGCCGAGGACATCGGAGGTGGCGTGCCGACCGAGGCGCTTGAGGTGCGAGGGGTGGCCCCCTAGATCCTTGCCGGTCGTCAGAGCCCCACGCTTGAGCGGGTGGCCGGCGAATTCCGTGGCCCGGAACCCCTCCGCCAACGCCCGCGCCTGGACGATCCGCGCGATCGACCGCGGTGCTAGGCTCTTGGTTCCGACCACGAAGCGGGCAGGGGCGCCGGCCCGCTCGGGCGGCGGCAACCAGCGCCGCCGGAACACCGCGCCCTCATCAATCCCGGCGTCACTAAGCCAGTGCGTAAGCGCCCGCACAGGGCACAGCGGGTCGTGCCCCTGGTGGTGGTGTAGAAGGCAGCCACCGCGGTGGGACTGGGAAGGGTTGGGTTGCGAGACGCAACTCTGACCTGGGACCACCACGATAACCGACGACAAGATCGCCCTTCGCGCTCCTGGCTCGAGCCGCGAAGCGGATCAAGGGCTCCGACGCGACATTCCTGCGCGAGATGATCGGCTTCGCCGCCGAGCGCCTGATGCAGCTGGAGACCGAGACGCTCTGTGGCGCGGCGCCCGGCGAGCGGAGCCTGGACAGGGTGAACCAACGCAACGACTACCGGGATTGCGACCGGGAAACCCACGCTGGGACGGTCGAGCTGCGGATCCCCAGGCTGCGCCGCGGCAGCTACTTCCCGTCCTTCCTCGAGCTGCGCCGGATGGCCGAGAGGGCTCTGACTGCGGTAATCCAAGAGACCTACTGGGATTGAGGTCGCCCCGATCTCGTGGACGGTTTGTGGACATGGGAGTTACGTGTTGGCTTCTGCCGTTTGCATGCTGGCTTTGTAGTCGATGGGAGAACGGTAACCCAGGCCGGAATGCAGCCTGACCGGGTTGTACCAGCCCTCGATGTAGCTGAAGCAGGCCATCCGGGTTTCAGCCTGGGACGCGAACCGACGTCGGCTCAGCAGCTCGGCTTCTAGCGTTGAGAAGAAGCTCTCGGCCATGGCATTGTTATAGGCGTCCTCAACCGATCCCATCGATGGCCGCACGCCAGCCTCGCCACAGCGCTTGCCGAACGCTACGGACGTAATGTTGGCTGCCTGGTCGCTATGATGAATGACGCCCTTGGGCCGTCGCTGTCCGACCGCCGCCTCCACCGCGTCCAGCACCAGCTCTGCCCGCAGGTGGTTCGCCATCGACCAGCCGACGATCTTGCGGCTTCAGGCGTCCAAGACGATGGCCAGATACAGGAACCCGGCCAAGGTCGGCACATAGGTGATGTCGGCGACCCAGAGTTGGTTCGGTCCTGACGCGGTGAAGTCGCGATCGACCAGGTCCGGCGCTGGAGGGACCTCCTTGTCACGCCGCGTCGTTGTTAGCCCACCGTGCCGGTGGCTGGCACCGACCAGCCCAGCCAGGCGTATCAGCCGCGCAATCCGCTTGCGGCCATGACGCTCGCCCTAGGCCTACAAATCGGCATGCACGCGCGGTGCCCCATAGGTCTGGCGCGAGCTGGCGTGCACGGTCCGGACCCGTTTTAGCAGTGTCTCGTCAGCGACCGTATGGGCCGAGGGCGGACGATGAACCCAGGCGTAATAGTCAGCTTTGGCTACGCCGAGCACGCGCGCCATGGTGGCGATGGGAAAGCAGGCCTGGTTCGCGCTCATGAACCGGACGAGCCCGACGGCACTGCACCGCTCTCCCGTGCAAACCAGGCCGCGGCTTTTGAAAGAATGTCGCGCTCCAGCCGAAGCTGCTTGTTCTCACGCCGCAGCCGGGCCAGTTCGTCCGGCTCAGATGCAGCTAGGCCTGGAACGGCCTCGTCCCGTCGGCCCTCTTGCTTGTCGGCCGCAGCCACCCACGCGCCGATCGACTGCGCCGTCGGCTCGAACTCTCGGGAAAGGTCCTCGGGTGACCGTCCAGCACGGACCAAATCGACCATGTGACGGCGGAACTCAGGCGAATAGGACGGTCGGCTTTTGGGCATCAGGAACACCTCTGGCGAAAGCTTCAGGGTGTCCACGAAACCGGGTCAATCCCAGACATCGCAGCCGTAATCGCCATACCGCCTCTGAGGCCCAGAGTGACAAGAGCGGATATTGGGGCCTGGGTGCAAAGCCACCCGCGAAAAGAGCCATCATCGTTGGTAAGGCAAGGGCCAAATACTTTAGAATGATTGTTAATCTCAAACTTTGGCACATGATCGTTTATAGCACCCCCTGCAACGGGTGACTGTCGAGCGGATCCCCCATCTCCAGGTATTCGTCGAGCACGGCGTAGCTCTTGTGCCGGCCGTGCTGCTTGAGCCGGCTCGGGTGGACACCGCGCTCCATGCCCTCGGTGAGCGCGCCGCGCTTGAGGCTGTGGCCGCCCAGGACGCCCGGTTCAAAGCCTACTGCTTGGGCCCGAACCTGGATGATGCGAGCAACCGTGCGCGGGTCGATCGACTGGCTGCCGACGATCTGGGCCCGGGCGCCGGTGGGGTCATGGCCGCCGCCCGCTGATGGTTGCCAGATGCGGCGGAACACCGCGCCCTCGCGGATGCCAGCGGTCTCCATCCAGCGATACAGCGCCTTCACCGGGCAGGCCGTCGTGCTGCCCATCGGGATGGCGATGACGACGCTGCCGCCGCTCCGGGCGCCCTTGCTGCTGGGCAGGGTGAGCTGCAGCCGGCGGGCCCGAAGCTCGAGGTGCTCGACCCGGACCGCTGCCAGCTCCGAGCGCCGCAGCGCACCTGCGAAGCCCAGCAGCAAGAGCGCCCGGTCGCGC